>CALXUL010000023.1 GCA_944391635.1 uncultured Clostridia bacterium
TTGGAGAAGTAAATATGTTCCTGCGCGGAATGGTTCCTTTGGTTGGATACCGTTCTGATTCAGTATATTATACAAGAGGTGAGAGATTCGCCGGCGAATCCAAATACCCTCTTAAGAAAATGCTGTCTTTCGCGTTTGATGGTATCACTTCTTTTTCAATAACCCCGATACGTGCTATTTCCGCTATTGGGCTTATTGCATGTCTAATTGCTGTGATTATGGCGATATTTACCATAATTCAAAAATTTACAGGTCAAACAAGCGACGGCTGGGCATCCCTTATGGTTTCTTTATGGTTTATCGGCGGCGTGCAGCTTCTGTCGCTGGGGCTTATCGGCGAATATATCGGAAAAATATATAAAGAAGTAAAACACAGACCAAGATATATTATAGAAGAGGTAAGATTTTAATGATATATGATATTGCAATAATAGGCGGCGGCGCAGCTGGGCTTTCTGCTGCAATTTACGGAGCAAGAGGTGGCATGAACGTTGTTGTATTTGAAGATATTGGCTATGGCGGTCAGATTAACTACACATCAGAGGTAGATAACTACCTCGGTATTTCATCAGTATCCGGTGCTGAGCTTGCTGATAAAATGCGCGCCCATGCCGCAAAATATGACTGCACTTTCAAATCCGAAAGTATACGCAAAATTGAAAATGTCTCTCAGCCCGTAAAAAAGCTTATAACTCGTAAAAATGTTTACGAAGCAAAAGCAATAATTCTAGCCACAGGCGCAAAACCTCGTAAGCTTGGCGTTTTTGGCGAAGATGAACTTGCAGGCGCCGGCGTTTCATACTGTGCAACTTGTGACGGTGCATTTTATAGAGATAAGACCACTGTTGTAATTGGCGGCGGTAATACAGCTTTTGAAGATGCACTGTATCTTGCTGGAATTTGTAAAAAGGTTTATATTATACACAGGAACACACGTTTCCGAGCTGATCAAACTCTTGTAAATAAAGCATATGACAATCCTGTGATTGAAATAATTACCGACTGCGTAATAGAGAAAATCCAGGGCGAGCATACTGTTAAATCCATTGTTACAAAAAATACCGTTTCGCACAGAATCGGCGTTATTGATACTGATGCCGTATTTATCGCAATAGGCAGAGTACCTGAAAGCACGCTTTATGCTGATTTTGCGTCTTTAGCAGACGACAAAAGCATTATCACCGACGAAAAAATGCAAGTAGGAATACCTGGATTGTTTGCAGCAGGTGATGTAAGAAAAACACCGCTAAGGCAGATTATTACCGCTGCTGCAGACGGAGCTGTCGCCGGCGCCTTTGCTGTATCATATATAAATTCGATTTAATCTTAGCAAATAAAGGATAAATTATGAAAGTAATTACCAACGCACATATTATCACAATGGACGGAAATGAATTTAAAAACGGCACTGTCATATATGATAATAAAATAATCAGTGTATCAGAAAATACTGAAATACCCGATGGCGCAGATGTATTTGATGCCAAAGGAGCTTATGTTATACCGGGTTTAGTGGATGCACACTGCCATCTTGGGCTTGTAGGCGATTCTGTCGGCGCAGAAAGTGATGATGGAAATGAAGATACTGAGCCTATAATGCCACATCTTCGTGCAATTGATGCCATAAACCCTTTTGACCGCAGTTTTGAAGAAGCAAGACGTGCCGGAGTTACCTGTGTTGTTACCGGTCCCGGTAGCGCAAATCCCATAGGCGGACAATTTGCGGCAATAAAAACCGCCGGCATTTGTGTTGACTCAATGATTGTAAAAGCCCCGGCGGCAATGAAATTTGCACTCGGCGAAAACCCTAAAACAGCATATTCGGACAAAAACCAATCACCCGTTACAAGAATGGGGACAATGGCGGTTATCCGTGAAATGCTTTTTAAGGCAAAGGATTACTCAGACTCTCTAAAAAAATGGGAAGACGACCCTGAAAATAATGACAAACCTGAATTTGACATAAAATCAGATGCGTTGCTTCCTGTAATGCGGCGGGAAATCCCGGTTAAAATCCATGCCCACCGCGCTGACGATATTTGCAGTGCAATCAGACTGGGTGATGAATTTAACATAATAATTACGGTAGAACATTGTACAGAGGGCGAAAAAGTTGCTGACATTCTTGAGAGTAAAAATATACCTGTTATGCTAGGTCCCACTCTTTCTGACCGGAGCAAGCCGGAGCTTGCCTCGCTTGGATATTCAAGAGATAAAATGCTTTCAGAGCGTAAAATCAGTGTTGCAATAATAACCGACCATCCAGAAATCACAGAAGATAACCTTCTTCTTTGCGCACAGCTGGCAGTAAAACATGGCATGTCTTGTGAGCTTGCCCTTTATGGCATTACATCTGCTGCGGCTAAAAACTGCGGCATATTTGACCGAGTAGGCTCAATAACTCCGGGAAAAGACGCAGATTTTGCAGTTTTTGATGGTAATCCTCTTGATTTTAAGTCAAGTTGTATTATGACTATTATTGATGGCGTATGCGTATATAAAAAATAATCCAAACTTAAAAGCCGCACCTTTTTAGAAGGATTCCTCTAAAATGGTGCGGTTTTTTTAATATACTATAAATAAAACCTTTTTATAATCAGCATTTATCCCAGCGCCACATCAAG
>CALXUL010000024.1 GCA_944391635.1 uncultured Clostridia bacterium
AAGGCATATTCTCTCCTCCGAAATAAAAAGCCCGCGCAAACCAAAGGCCTGCACGGGAATATGAGTCGCGGAGACGGAGGGATTCGAACCCTCGTGCCGGGTATTAGCCGACAAACGCATTTCGAGGGGCGTGAAACGGCTGAACCCCCTTATATCTCCGCATAAAGCCGTATAAATTATTCTCAAAAAGCCTGTAAAAACAGACTTTTTTCGTATCTTATTATTTGTGTCCATACTGTCTTACATCGTCTTTTTTCCTGTCCGGGCACCATTTGGGCACCACTGGCACCAAATAATAATATAAGATAAGCTTAAACAAATGAATCCTTCATATGAAAAAGTTTTAATTTGAAGCGCTTTCTTTTGATAATACATTTTCAGTTAATTGAGAAGATGGTTGCACATCGTTTACCTTTGAATTATTAAGGGCACGATCAACGGCTTTCTTGACCATATTACCATTATAACCATTAAAAATTAATTGTAGTGCGTTATCTTCTGTTAATTGAATAGCCTTTGCTTTTACCTTCTTGTTCATAGGCATTCCTAATGATACATAATAACTTGCTTCTTCACTAAGAATATTTTTATAGATACTATTATGATTAAGAAAGCCTATACGATAGTACTCCATAAGCGTATCAATTAGTACATCGACATAGTAATGGAGATTTTCTACAATTATATCTCTGTATGGCATATAAGCTCCATTGTGTACGATCATATTACGATTTCGGTATATTCTCATAATATGCCATTGTATCCGTTTTCCATGCCTATGTAAGTGCTCGTATATTGATTGCGAGTCAGCAAAAATATGCTCAGAGTACATTTTAATCCTATGGGTTAATAACGGATATTCTTCCACGTTGGATAGAATTATTAAAAGAAGATGTTTATATTTTTCAAGAGATAGTATAAGGGCAAACTTTTCAACTGCATCAATATCCTGCTCTTCTATTTCAATTTGTGAAAGAACAGTATCTATGTCAGATGGAGAACACACCCTTATATCTGTCAACAATTGCTCAAGGCATGAATAAATGTAACAACGATTAAGAATCGCACCCAAAGTACTGCATATAGTATTTATTTTGTCCTCATTGTCCCGTTTTGTGTCTATCAAAACTTCAATTATAGTCCATAAATTTAAAAGTTGATTCGAGATATCTTTGCTTTCGATTGCACCATTATGTAATGCAATCGCTCGGTAAAAAGCTACAGGAGGGTCTATGTTATTTATTAATGTGATGTCATCAAATAAAGCATGCAAGTCCGATGAGTTTCCTTTTTTCTTCATTGGATTAATCGAAGATTGCACCAAAATTCCATTTTCGTAAATGTCATCAGCTTTTTGTTTTTCAACAATTGCTTTGGATGTTATAAACAACTTACTTTCATGCTGATTAACCCGGTGTAACGCCAAAATAGTATTAATGAAGTTGGCAGCATTAATAAAAGCTGAATATGGATCTATCGTTTCTATCTTATAGATTGCAACAGAATCATCTTCACGCTGCAAATTCAATAACCGTTTTTCATAACCATTAGGTATTCTAACCGTAATACTATCTAATTTGCTAAAAATACGTGCTGCTTTCCTATTGATTCCAAAAATAACTTGATAATTATACTCCTCAAATGTAAAACAATTAAAAAAACCAACTACTGTATCTTCATTACACATAACTGGTTTATGGGGATTAAAAAAATAATCAATAATTGTGGTATATACATATTCTTTGCTATATCCACTATTGACTAAATCAGATATAAGCATCCTCGACATTGTATAGATTATTGAGCTATTTTCGTAAGAATATACATCACTAAAAATATTATCTATAATCAAGCTAAGGATAAACCGTAAATATGTATTTCCTGTTTCACATACATCTTTTATAAATACGGCGATTTCGGGATATCTATTGATTTTAGTTTTTAGATCGCATATAGATAAATCAAAATAAACTGAATTTTTATCTTTTGCGTATAGCAAAGTTTTATTATTATCAATACAGGATGCTATGAAAACATCTTCTCTTAATATCTGCTCAAATTCTTCTGACAAAGGAATGAAGTTTCCATCCATTAATACTTTTCTCTCGATATCTTTTGCAGTTTGAATAATATCATAGCAAAGAAAGTGACAATTCAAAGCAGGTATTTTATACGATTCATACGAATAATGAAATGTTGCTTCTTCAAGTGTTTCGGCAAAAAGTAGTAATGCGGGAGTATAGTTGTTTTTTTCCCAATGTGAAGTATCTCTTTTTTTCATTGACAATCCCTCTCAAGCAATAAAAAATCCCACCAACAGGCAGGATGCATACTTTTATCTTGCATAGCTGCCATTCAGATAATTTTAGAAAGGCTTTGCTGTACAATGTCACTTTTCACTTGTCGCAAAAAAGAACACTGTAATTCATTATAGCACATTTTTCCATAGTTCTCAACAATAAGCGACGATTAGCGGCTAATCCTCTTAGGGTTAGCCGCTTTTCTATAAAATTAAAAAGGAGGATAAAAATGAGCAAAACCATCAATCCACTAATTTCAAAAGGCATTATTAAACCGTCCGGTGAAATCGGCAAGGACAAGATCAACCTTGTTGCCGGAGCAATCACACCGCCATTTGCAGAAATGGTATGGGTAACAATAGGCGGCGACATGGAAACCATTAACCGCCTTACGGACATTCTCGTTTCGATGAACACCCCCGCAGACCGTGGAAAGCTCTTTAAGATTATCAAAATGCT
>CALXUL010000025.1 GCA_944391635.1 uncultured Clostridia bacterium
ACAATAGGAGGACGGTAAAATTCCGTCCTCTGAAAGAAACAAAGACAGAGAGGCGGGAGCAGGCATGGCGAAGCAGACGAGAGTCTGATTGCGGACCGTATGCAGAGGCAGTACATGATATGACCTTTTTGTCGGAAAAGTGGCGATCTATTTTATCCTGATAGCAGTTAGCAATTTATATACTGTTATTTTATTAATATTTTTAATTGTAAATAAAATGGATAAGTGATAAAATACTGTTGTGGTGACAGAGTTTTCTTGGACAAGAGAAGGATAACTTTGTCTTTTTTTATTTATTTAGATGAAGAGGAAGGGAAAAGTATAAAAAGTGTCTTATGACTGCTTAATTCACTTAAGAAGAAAAATCGCACAATCTTTTAAGAACAGGGTGGCGTGCATTAAAGAACTGTGGAGATATACTCAAAGCAGGCGCAGAATCTGTGCAACTACATACATCACTATTATTTTATTAATTGGAATATTTTGTCCATTGGCAGACTGGTCTTTTTATAAAGGCAAAGACATTTGTTTGCTAACTTTATTAGTAAATCAGTTAGAACATAAAGAATTAGTTGGAATCAGAGATTTATTTGATACAGTTTGGGGGACGGCTATTACCATTACTATTTTTATGCTAGAAATCAGCAGTCAATACAGGTATGGTATATCGCTTAAAACTATAGTATATCGTTCTCTGAACAAAGTGTTGGTTTTGATTGGAGCGGCGGGGTATTTATTGTTGTGCCCGATTATGTATCTGAGCGTAAACAAAGATATGAGGTGTACGGCGGTATGGTGTGTATGTACGGCAATACTATCTTTTGGCGTTGCTCTGTATTTTAGTGTCAGAATATTTAGAAAACAGTCGGTCAGGCAATTGTTGAGAGACCTTACATACAAAAGAATAAAAGCTGAAAGTGAAAATATAAAAAATGATTTTCAAAACATTCACAGCATGATTGATGGGCTCCCCATTACGGATTTTATCATACACATAGATTATACGAATGCCGAAGAAACACGCTGCTTGACAGATATATTATCAGAGGTTCTGTGCGATGCGGGATTCGGCGAAAAAGGTATAAAGAAAAATGTGATTAATATGACATTGTTAATGACATGGGCTAACCATATTATTTACAATTCAGGAGTTAGTACCGAAGAAGAAAAGTCACGAACAATACGTATTTTATATGAATTGTGGGGGAAATTAAAATCTGGAGATCAGGATATTTTACTTGTTCAGCTTACTATTCCGTTTATAGAGATGGGAAATGACACAGGCAGAGAAATGTTGGAAAGAATATTTAATGCGACCGGAGTGTCTGCAAAAAGGGTCGTTTTATATCTTTTGTTATATACGGAGTATAGATTCTGGTACGTGGACAATAGAATTGCTGGGTGGTTTCGCTGTGGCAGGTCCACTATAAAGAGAAGTATTTTTGAGATTCTGCGGGGAAATGTAAAGTGGGATGAAGAATCTGCATGGGAATTGTGGAAGGCATGGAGAGTGTATAATAGCTATGAAGGCCAGATGGGATTAGAACAGTTTTTTACGTTTTGCAATGATATAGAAATGTTACAAAAGAGAAAACAATATGCAGTGCGGTCGACTGTATTAATTGAGTTAGTGGAGGAAGAAATTTAATGAAGCGTTTCGATTTAATGGCTTTATATCATCAACAGGCCTGTATTAAATCAGATCAGGGAAACTACGTTACAATCAGATTGGTAAAAAACTATGATAATTATAGACTTTGTCGTACAAAAGGCAACGTGAATCTGACAGATTACTGGTTCGCTATGGTGGATGCGAACAAGGAACAGCCAATCGGTTATAACTGCCAGTTTATCAGCATAATCAGCGATGAGATGAATACAGTAAATTGGTGGGAAGGTTGTGATGAAAAGCAAATATGCCTGGGCTTTTTTAAATTTAGGCTGGAAGATCTCAATGCTTCTATGTGGAAAATTCAAGAAATGATCATAAAGTGTGCAGATGGTGTGAAATCCAGGATGTTTCGGACGCTGGACAATGCAGACTGCATTTTTGTTTTTTTCGCTGATTCAGATGAAAAATTACAGGAGATCATAGATAAGATTAAAAAAGTAGAGTGGATGTGTGAGGACAATGGAAAACGGGAATCCGTATTTTTTACAGATTACTATCTAACGGGAAAATGTAATGAATTTACAATAAAAGATAAGGATTTGGGAGGTGAAATAAATGAGCTGAGAATTTCAAACTGCACTTTTAAAAAAGGAGGAGCAACTCCGCAGCGAAAAATATACAAAGGAGGCTGGTGCGTACGGACAATTGAAATATTAAGAAAAGAAATAGCGGAATATGAAAATGCTAAAAACAAAAAAATGATTGCTTATTATCAGGGGCTGCTGCAGATTGTCAATGTTATATCACAATATGAGCAGGATGTTCTTTTAAAAGATATGTTTTATATTTTTTATCCTCCGATCAGATTGTTTAGAAAACAATTGAAAGCCGGAAATGATCTGATACAGGAATTATATATGCAAGAAAAAGAAGCGAAAGAAGATACGATTAAAAACGACTTGATCAGCCGAAAATATATGCAAATGCAGAAATTAGAAACC
>CALXUL010000026.1 GCA_944391635.1 uncultured Clostridia bacterium
GTCCTATACGCTATGACCCCTGAAGAAACCCCGGATGATTCGGAGGATAAAAATGATGTATGATAATTTTTGCGGCATTTATGACCGACTAATCGGAGAAGACATTAATTATCACCAAATCTGCGATTTTATTCAGAATATTTTTGATATATACGGCATATCGCCCGAACTTGTCGCAGACCTTGCCTGCGGCACCGGCAGCGTCACCTGCCTGATGCAGGAGCGCGGCTATGATATGATAGGCATTGACCGTTCGGTCGGAATGCTTGATATTGCCCGGAAAAAGAATCCCGATATACTCTATTTAAACCAGGATATGCGCACTCTTGACCTCTACGGCACCGTCGGCGCGGCATTATGTATGACCGACGGATTTAATTACATCATCTCGGACAGGGAACTTTTCGGCATTTTCAAACGGCTTTTTACCTGTTTTCTTGACCATGGCGGCGTTCTTATTTTTGATATTTCTTCTCAATACAAGCTCGAACACACTCTCGGCAACAATACATTTGTCTATGATTCGGGCGGTATTTTTTATGTCTGGGAAAACCGCTATTTCCCCAAAAAACAGCTTTGTGATATTAACATAAACTTTTTTACACGAAATAAAAAGGGTTACAGCCGCGTCTGCGAACGGCAGCTACAGCGGGCAAGAAGTATAGACCGGGTTACGGCATTGCTCCTAAACGCCGGATTTACAAACATTAACTGTTATTCCTCCTGTAATTTTGCGCCGCCCGAAACTAAAAGCCAGCGGCTATGGTTTACCGCTCAAAAACCTTGACCGCTATTTCACTTTTTATGATATTTCACACGTGATACTCCATATATGAAAACGCTTTTGTTCAAACTGCCGTTTTTATATAAAAAATCTTGATATTTACGCTTAAATATGGGAAAATATAAACATATAAATATCATTTGTACTGCCGGATTTACAAAGGCGGCGGCGTTTTTTCTGGTTTTTATGAATTTATAATCAAGCATTTGATTTGTCTTAAATTTTGGAGGTGAACAGCCGTATGCATAACCCTAACCGGACAATAGCATATGTCGAGCCAGGCTCCCCGGCAGAAGCAGCCGGAATACAGCCCGGCGATACGCTGGTTTCAATAGGCGGCGAAACACCGCTGGATATTATAGAATACCGCTATCTCTGCGCTGAGTATGAGGTTACGCTTGAAATCCTCAAAAAAAACGGCACCACCGAAATTATCACTATAGAAAACGATTATGAGGATTTGGGCATAGAATTTTCAGAAGGGCTTATCGACAGCGCACAGAGCTGTACCAATAAATGTATTTTCTGCTTTATAGACCAGCTCCCCAAAGGTATGCGGGAAACGGTATATTTTAAAGACGATGATGCGCGGCTGTCTTTTCTTCAGGGCAATTATGTGACTCTTACCAATATGACCGACAGCGACATCGACCGCCTTATACGTATGCGCGTATCGCCCATAAACATCTCGGTCCATACCACAAACCCGGACTTAAGATGTAAAATGCTGTCAAACAGGTTTGCCGGCAACATCCTCGAGCGGATGCACAAATTTGCCGAGGCGGGGCTTTATATGAACTGCCAGATAGTTCTTTGCCCCGGCTATAATGACGGCACGGAGCTTGACCGCACAATAGATGACCTTGCCGATATGCTTCCCTATGTGTCAAGCCTTTCGGTAGTCCCGGTAGGTCTTACACGCTACCGTGACGGGCTTTGCCCTCTTAAGCCGTTTGACCGCAAATCCTCCCTTAGTACAATCCGTCAGGTAGAGGCGCACCAAAGACGTATTTTAGAAAAACATTCAACTCGGCTTGTATTTCTCGCGGACGAATTTTACTTAAACGCCGGTCTGCCAATCCCGGACGCCGCAAGTTATGAAGGATTCCCGCAGATAGAAAACGGCGTCGGGCTTATTGCGTCTATGCTTGAAGAATTTAACGACGGCATTAGCCGCATACCCAAAAAATCCTATTGCCGGGATATCGCTATTGCAACGGGCGAGCTTGCCGCTGACTTTATCAGGGAACTTGCTATGCGGACAGAGCAGGCAGCGCCCGGCGTAAAGGTAACCGTTTATGCGGTTAAAAATGACTTTTTCGGCGGCGGCGTTACCGTTTCGGGGCTTGTATGCGCCTGTGATATAAAAAAGACAATACCCCAAAACAGCGGCTATGATGAACTTCTAATCCCCGATTCTATGCTCCGGGACGGAGAGGATGTGTTCTTGGATAACATCACTCTTGACGAGCTTGAAGCCGGGCTTGGTCTGACAATCACCCCCGTCCCGAACGACGGATATATATTTATTGAGAAAATAATAGGCTGCGAACTTGAGTTTTAGGCGTAAGGAGAAATAAAAATATGAAACCACTTGTAGCAATCGTGGGCAGACCGAATGTCGGCAAATCCACGCTGTTTAATAAAATTATAGGCAGGCGCGTAAGCATAGTCGAGGACACTCCCGGTGTAACCCGTGACCGTATATATGCCGATGCAAACTGGCTGGACAAGCATTTTACGCTTGTAGATACCGGCGGCATCGAACCAAATTCCAAAGACACCATACTCTCACAAATGCGCCGCCAGGCACAGCTTGCCATAGAAATGGCAGACGTTGTAATATTTATGACCAATATCAAGGACGGCGTTACAGCAAATGATGCTGATGTTGCGGCAATGCTTTTGAAGGCGAACAAAGAAATTGTCCTTGCGGTCAACAAATCCGATTCAATCGGCGAACCGCCGGCAGAATTTTATGAATTTTATAATCTCGGGCTCGGCGACCCCATAGCCATATCCTCAACGCATGGTCTTGGCGTGGGCGACCTTTTGGACACAGTATGCGAAAAGTTCCCCGCTGATGCCGATACCGATGAAAATCCTGACGCGGTAAAGGTTGCTGTAATAGGCAAGCCAAACGCCGGCAAATCCAGCCTTATTAACCGTATACTCGGCGAAGACCGCGTAATCGTTTCGGATATCGCCGGTACGACACGCGACTCAATTGACTCGCATTATGAAAAAGACGGCACGGAATTTATATTGATTGATACCGCCGGAATGCGCAAACGCGGCAAAATAGACGAAAATGTTGAGCGTTACAGTGTTGTGCGTGCTCTTGCCTCGGTAGACCGCAGTGACGTCTGCGTTATTATGATAGACGCATCAAGCGGTGTTACCGAACAGGATACAAAAATCTGCGGCTATGCTCACGAACAGGGCAAAGCCTGTGTTATTGCTGTAAATAAATGGGATATAATCGAAAAGGATTCAAACACAACTAAGGTATTTACACAAAATGTCCGTGACGCACTTGCATATATGCAATATGCACCGATAGTATTCATTTCAGCTAAAACCGGACAGCGGATTGACAAGCTGTTTGAAGAAATTATTGACGCTAATATTCAGCATAAACGCCGTATTTCCACCGGGCTTTTAAATGACGTTTTAAACGACGCAATGGCGCGCCAGCAGCCGCCAGCCGATAAGGGCAAACGCCTTCGTATCTATTACGGAACACAAGCCTCATCTGCGCCGCCTACCTTTGTGCTTTTCTGCAACAGCACCGATTTATTCCATTATTCGTATCTTCGGTATATTGAAAACCGCATACGTGAGGCTTTCGGCTTTTCCGGCACGCCTATTCGCTTTATCCTTCGCGAAAAGGGCGACAAATCCGGAAAATAAATGTCTTGGCAGATACAAATACAGAAAGGACTGGGTGATAA
>CALXUL010000027.1 GCA_944391635.1 uncultured Clostridia bacterium
GGATGCTAAGCAGCCGGCAGCAAAACCATATTGGTTTGCTATTGGAGACTCGACAATTGCAAATAACGGAAGCTGGGCATACGTGCTTGCAAGGGATATTGCAATGTATCCTGAGCTTGGCGATAAAGTGATTTTTGAAAATCGCGGCAGAGGCAGCCGAAATCTTAGCACATATTATACCCAGGGAATCCTTGATAATGTACTAAAATCAATCCATCCAGGAGATGTTGTATCAATAAGCTCTATGGGAACAAACGGTATGGGCAGTCAGTTTGAGGATAGCCTGAACTATTATATCGATGCATGTATCGCAATGGGTGCAAAGGTTGTCTTAGGCTCTTACACACCGCATGGTGCGGTAGGTAATTATACAAGCGGGTATAACAGCGATACACAAACTTTTGATAGTTACCGCAGGGATTCATATGATGAAATCATACGAAGCGTCTATGAAACAAGAAAGGATGAGCTTCTTGGGTTCGTGGATATAGGAAAATTATCTGATGCAGCGTTTAACGCGGCTGTTGTTGAAGCAAGAGAGGAAGTTTTAACAGCAGGCGGAGAAGAAGATGAGGCTTGGGCTGCCGGCGAGGCGAAGGCGCAGGAGATAATCGCTTGCTTTGGTGACCATAACCATTACAGTGAAGGAAGTTATGCTTGTTCTTTGATTTTAGGTGCGATTGTACCTGAAATGGCAGCACTTGTAAGCACTGAGGAATTTTCTATCACAAATATTCAAATAGTAGATGGTAAAGTTGTAGTGTCTTGCGATGTGAAGAATATCGACGGTGAAGTAATTGTTGCCGTATATAAAAACGGTCAGCTCGTAGAGAGCGCAGCGGCAGAAGCCGGTGTGACGGGTAACCCGTTTACGGCAAGCCTTGAAGTGGCATTAGACGGAGAGTATGATATTAATGCATTTATTTGGGATTCGCTTGATACAATGAAACCGGCGTTTGATAAGAGCAGTTCAATTTTAAAGTTTAATTAAGAGTAAAAATAAATTAGAAATAAAGGGATGGACGTTAAATCCGTCCCTTTTGCGTATTGTCTTATTTGTAAAAAGATTTATATTGATGTTGCTTGATCGCAAATATTCTGTTTTTTTGTGTTAATAATATTGAATTAAAAAGAAAATTTTGCATAACATATTAAAGAGGTGATTTGTTATGTGGAGTAAAATAAAGCCTTATGTTATTTCGATTATTATACCGCTTGCGGTAGGCGGTATCTCCGCGCTCGTTACTTCGGGGAATATGCAGGTATATGAAAATCTTATCCAGCCGCCTCTTGCGCCGCCGGGATTTATATTCCCGATTGTCTGGTCGATTTTGTTTATCCTTATGGGGATCGGGAGCGCGTTGGTATATGTAAACCGTGACCGTAATCCTACTGCTGCGCGCGATGCGCTGTATGTGTATGGTTTGCAGCTTGCGGTAAACTTTTTTTGGAGTATCATTTTCTTTAATATGCAGTCATATCTGTTTGCCTTTATCTGGCTTGTACTTTTATGGTTTTTAATTATCATAATGATACGGAACTTTAAACGTGTATCGCCATTAGCGGCGTATTTACAGATTCCCTATCTTTTATGGGTGACTTTTGCTGGATATTTAAACCTGATGATTTACATTTTAAACGGCTAAGAAAAAAAGAACTCCCGGTTTTAAGAAAAAGCCTTAAAACCGGGAGTTTTTATTATCTATATTTATCCCAAGGATCTTCTGGAGGTTTTTGCCTCGGTCGCCTTGTGGCGGTTCTTGAAGATGCAGAGCCGTAACGTGATGTGGTGGAACGGTATGATTTATCGGTTCTTGAACTGTTGTAACTTCTGTCACGATAACCGGACGGGCTGCGGTCAGGCGTCCTGCGCCGAGCTGAGGAAGAACTGCGGGTCTGGCGGGGACGGCTGTATTGGTTTTGTGAGTAAGCGCTCTTACGCACTGTCGGACGCTGGGATTTCATTCTGCGGCGTCTGACTTTTCTTTTTTTGTATTGGATATAGGCATTACCTATCAGCAGCACAATAATTATCAAAAGCGGTATCAAAACATACGGGCTAAAGAAAATCCGCCCAAGTGCATGCAGAAAGTGAAGCAAATTATCGCGCTTAACTTCATTTGCTGCCAAAAGGTCAACTGTTGCGAGTGTTTCTCCGCGGAAAGAATAAGTTGCGTTTCCAAGTACACTGCCCTTTTCAATCGGCGCATTTATCTCTTCAATAAGGTTTGATTGCACGCTAAGTTCCTCGGCAGTGTAATCAGACGGCAAAAGCATTACAACGTTTTTAGACGGAGATAATGCAACCCGGGTTGAGTCTTTTGCTTCATATACTTTTGAATCTGACACAACATCACTGGTCGAGGCTATTGTCACACTTTTATAATTATTAAAAATATACTCGAACATTGCAGTTGTGTCGGTAAAGGAATAAGCATTTTCTTTTTGGTCCTGATTATCGCAACCCATCACAATCGAAAGAAGGGATATGCCATTTTTCTCTGCTGTTGCCACAAGGCAGCTTCCTGCTTCTGTTGTAGAACCTGTTTTTACTCCGGTTGCATAAGGGTAATAATGATAAGTGTTTCTGTATCGGCTGATGAGGTGGTTGGTTGAAGAAATAAGCCGTTCTTTTGAAATATTGGTGGCGGGAATTGTATAGGTTTTTGTCTTTACAATCTCGCAGAATTTTGAGTTTTTTAAAGCCTCGCGTGTTACAATTGAGATGTCACTTACGGTAGAATAATGGTTTTCATCATGGAAGCCGTGGGGGTTGGCATAATGCGTGCCGAGCATACCCAGCTCCTGTGCGCGCTGATTCATCATATCTACAAAGGTAGGAATATCTCCGGCTATGTATTCTGCAATTACGTTTGCCGCATCATTTGCCGAACATACCAGCATTGCCATCAGTAAATTTTCAAAGGTCATTTGCTCGCCTGCTTTCAGGTCGATTTTGGAATGAAGGTAATTTATGTCGGCCAATGCCGTATCGCTTACGGTTATAACATCAGAAAGGTTTCCTTTTTCAAGCGCAATTAAGGCGGTCATAATCTTAGTTAGAGACGCGGGATAAACCTTATCGTTAATATGACTTTCGTAAACTATGCGTCCGCCGTTTAAATCAAAAAGCATAGCTGCCTTTGCACGCGGTTCTGGGAAAGTATTGGCATCCGGTGTAGGAGATGCTTCGGCGGCTTCATCTGTTCCGGAATCGGATGGCGCGGGAGAGTTTTGAGTTTCTTCCTGAGCGGAAGGCTCGGCAGTAGGCGCTGCAAAGCTTATAAGCTGACAGGAAAAAATTGATATTATAAGCAGCAAAGCTGCAAAATTAATTTTTTTCATATCTGTTTCAAGCCTTTCTGCGAAGCCATGTGATTTAACATGCGCAACGCTCTGTGATACTAAAATTTAATATATACATATAAATTATATATTAAAATTTGTCGAATTGCAATAAATAACCGAATAATTTTATAAAAAACTATGGAAAAATAATTATAATAATGATATAATGATAAAACGGGCAGAAATCAATGCCTTACATAGAAAGGGCTGAATAGTGAATGAAAATATTAGTAGTAGATGATGAAAAGCTACTGGTAAAGGGTATAAAATATAATCTTGAACAGGAAGGTTATCAGGTAGTAACCGCATTTGATGGTGAAGAAGCGGTGCATTTGGCGCATGACGAAAGCATTGATTTGATATTGCTGGATTTAATGCTGCCGAAAATGGACGGTCTTGCGGTATGCCGTACGGTCAGGGGCTTTTCGGATGTTCCGATAATAATGCTTACAGCAAAAAGCGAGGATATAGATAAAATATTGGGACTTGAGTATGGAGCGGATGATTATATTACAAAGCCATTTAATATTCGAGAGGTGACATCAAGAATTAAAGCGATTTTGAGGCGCGTAAACCCGGCACCGCGGGATACGGGAAATACCTTTGTGTCTGGTGAAATCTCGCTTGATTATAACTTTCGACGTGCTGTGATTAACGGCAAGGTGATTGAACTTACAGGCAAGGAGTTTGACCTTTTAGAGCTGTTTTTAAAGCATCCGGGCAAAGTCTATACAAGGGAGAATTTGCTTGATATTGCGTGGGGGTTTGATTATCCGGGTGATGTCAGAACAGTGGATGTGCATATAAGAAGACTTAGAGAAAAGGTTGAGGAGAATCCTGCCGAACCTAAATATATAAGAACCAAATGGGGTGTTGGCTATTATTATAAACAAGATTAAAAACCGATTCTTTTCAATGCGCTGGGTTATGATGCTCACATATATTGTGGTGATAATGATAACTCTTGTGCTTATGAGTATATATATACTTGGAGTACTTAGCGAAAGCCTGTACAGTAATGAGTCGGTGAAGCTTTTTGCAAAAGCGAATATAATTTCGGGGACAATTGCGCCCTATTTTGAAAATCCGTCTTCAGCTGATGGGAGTATGCTTGCAGGACAAATTCTTGCAGGTACTGGTATACGCGCTGTGGCGGTCAATCCTTCATTTACGGTAATATATGACAGTAATACCGAAGCGTCGCTCGCAGGAAAGGTTTTGATGCGGGATATTATTAATACCGCAATGACCGGCGAACAGGCGCAGAGTGTCAGTAAATCTGAAGAGGGTAAATCAATAATGGCAGTGGCTGTGCCGGTAATTGTCAGAGATGAAACGGTAGGCGTAGTTTATCTTAATGAAAGTATTGACGATATTGATAAAACAATTTCGTATGTTGAGATAAATATGTTTTTCTTTTCGGTGCTTATAAGCGTGCTGGTGGGTATGCTTAGCCTTGGAATGAGCTATGTTGTAACCTCGCCGATAGATGATTTTATTAAAGTTGCAAAAGAAATATCAAAAGGGAACTATAAGGTTCGTCTTAAAATACGCGGAAGAAATGAACTTTCTGAAATGGCTGATGCCATGAACAGTATGTGTGAGGAGCTTGAAAATGTTAACGAAACACACAAAAAATTTATTTCGGATGCATCGCATGAATTGAAAACGCCTCTTGCAACTATAAAGCTGATATGTGACAGTATAGTAGATACAAAAGAGCCGGACATAGAGATGATTCGGGAATTTCTGGCTGATTTATCAAATGAGGTTGATAGATTAACCAGGATTGTGGAGCGGCTATTGACCTTGACCAAGATTGGCTCGGAAGAAGAAATGGCAAAATTGACGCCGGTTGATTTTAACGTAATGTTAAATGCCATACTCTCGAGATTGGAAGCAAATGCCAAGGCAAAGCATATTATGCTCTATGGTGATTTTTCTTTGCAGGAGATAGCGCCGATACTGATAGATTATGATAAGATTTGGGAGGCAGTATATAATATTACGGATAATGCAATAAAGTATACGCCGGAAAATGGGACGGTACGGATGCGATTGGAACTTGAAGGCAGGGAAATAGCAGTAATAATAGAGGACAGCGGACCGGGAATACCCGAAAGCGAGAGAGATAAAATATTCGAGCGGTTTTACAGACTTGATGACTCAAGGGCGAGAGAAACCGGGGGAACTGGTCTTGGTCTTGCAATAGCAAAAGAAGCGGTGACTCTGCACGGCGGCAGAATAGAGGTCGGAGAATCGGAGTTTGGAGGCAGTAAATTTGTGATTTTGCTGCCATGCCGCAGAGCAGAAGGAGCAGATATTACCAGGTAATATTCTGTTTTGCGCTATTATTATGAAAGGAAATTTGCAGATGGGACTAAGAAAAAAAGTAATAGGCATACTTGTGATACTTGTTCTGGCTGTAACGGGAGCTACGGTCATCCTGACGATGTATGCAAATAATAGGGAAACTATTTCTCTGGATTTGTATTATATTAATGACAGTGCAACATCAATAGTGTCTGAGAAACGTGATGTGGAATATGATAATGAAATAGAACTTGTTGAGAAAGTACTTGAGGAATTAAGGAAAGGTCCTACCGACAGTAAAAATATCCGGGTTATGGATAAAGATACAAGGTGGGTAATAGAGCGTGACGGGACAAAACTGATGGTGGATTTTTCGGGCGAGTTTTTGACATCTGATTCGACTAAGGATTTGCTTGCAGCGTATGCAGTGGTAAAATCACTTTGTCAGCTAAATACAGTAAATATGGTTAAGGTTATGGTGGAAGGCGAGGAGATGACTGCTCCGGACAATACAAAGCTTGATTATCTAAGGGATAAGGATATTAATTTAGAAACTGATGCACACACCAGCGAAAATAGGACTGTAAAGTTGTATTTTGCGGATAAAGATGGATATTTGGTACCCGAATATAGAACAATAAAAATAACCGATACAATGCCGGTTGAGCAGTATATTGTATCAGAGCTTATAAAAGGTCCACAAAATGCTGAACTTTCAGCTGTGATTTCGGCAGATACACAGCTTATTTCAGCTGAATTATCGGATGCGACGGCATACATAAATCTCGGTCAGAGTTTTATTGACCGTAATGCCGGCTCTCCGGAAAAACAGCTTTTGGCGGTATATTCAATAGTTAATTCTGTAACTGAACTTCCCGGAGTAAATAATGTTCAGATATTAATAGGAGGGAAAAAAGTAAAAGGCTTTGACAATATTGATCTTGAAAAAGGTCTTTTCCGTAATGAAGCAATTATATCTAAAGACTTTAATTAAAGCAATAAAAAAAACAACCTCAATATGGTTGTTTTTTTATTGCTATTTTATATCAATTTAACGTTATTAAGAGTTCCCGTTTTGCAAAAAATGGTCCATTCCGAAATATTTACTGCATGATCGCCTATTTTTTCAAAATGCTTAGCAATCATTAGAAGGTCGATACATACGTCTACATCATCATTATTGCGGAGCGCAGAGGCTATATCTCGTGTTATGTCGGCAAATAATGCGTCAATTTTATCGTCTTGCGCAATTACCTGTTTTGCAAGTTCACAGTCACCTGAGGCATATGCCCTGACACAAGACTTTACCATGCTAACAGCAATCGAGGACATTTCGCAGATTCGTTCGCTTAGTTTAGGCTCTCCGTTCTTTGAAAGCCTCAGCACTAATTCAGCAATATCTGCCGCCTGGTCGCCAATTCGTTCCATGTCGGTTGCGGCGCGAAGTGCAGCCGATACTGCACGCAGATCCTTTGCGACTGGCTGCTGGCGGAGCATTAAAACCAATGCATGGGATTGAATATTCTTTTCTGAAATATTTACATAACGGTCATTATCACATACTTCTTGTGCAAGCTGTGCATCTCCTGATGAAAATGCTTTTATGCTGTTTTCGATTGCTTCTTCAATTAAAGCTCCCATTTGTACAAATTCATTTTTAAGCGTTTCAAGTTCGTGCTCAAATGTTTTTCTTGGCATATAATAACAAGTCCTTTCCGCGTAATTATTAACCGAAACGTCCGGTAACATAGTCTTCCGTGCGTGTATCAGACGGCTTGGAAAAAATTTTTTCTGTATCATCAAATTCGACCATTTCCCCTACCAAAAAGAACGCCGTGTAGTCGGCAATACGCGCTGCCTGCTGCATATTATGAGTAACTATTGCTATTGTATATTTAGTTTTCAGTACCTCCATCAGTTCCTCAATACGCAGTGTTGAGATTGGGTCAAGCGCTGATGTGGGTTCGTCCATAAGCAGCACCTCGGGTTCAACTGCAAGTGCCCTTGCTATACAAAGCCGCTGCTGCTGACCGCCGGATAGCCCCAGCGCGCTTTTTTTAAGACGGTCTTTTACTTCATCCCAGATAGCAGCCGAGCGCAGAGCTTTTTCAACGATTTCGTCCAATTCGCTGCGCTTTTTTATACCATGAATGCGAGGACCGTATGCAATGTTGTCATATACGCTCATAGGGAAGGGGTTTGGCTGCTGAAATACCATCCCGACTCTTTTTCTGAGGCTTGTGGTATCAACTTTTCGGTCATAAATATCTTCACCGTCGAGGGTGACAATACCTTTAATAGAAACATTATCAACCAAGTCATTCATTCTGTTTAGAGTTTTTAGAAAAGTGGATTTTCCGCATCCTGACGGACCAATCAGGGCGGTTATTTTCTTTTCGTATATATTCATATTGACCGACTTCAGCGCCTGATGAGCGCCGTAGTACAAATCAAGATTTTCCGATTTCATTTTTACGTTCATTAAAGTTCCTCCAATCAGTCAGAGCTTTGCTGCTTTTTCATCATTCTGCCGGCAATAGCTTTGGTTATTGAATTTATTATAAGAACCAACACTATAAGTACCAGAGCCATACCGAACGCATTTTTTGTATTTCCTTCTGCCATTTCAAGATATAGACCTATTGTTACAGTACCGCCGGATTCAAAAATGTGTGATAAAATTCCTGCGGCTTTTGGAAGTAAGTAACTGCTGCCGGCTGTAAACAGTAATGCGGCAGATTCGCCTACAATCCTTCCGATTGCAAGTATAACAGAAGTAATAATTCCAGGAAGTGCACAAGGCAGTACAATAGTGCGTATAACATGCCATTTTTCCGCGCCCATACCGATTGCACCGCTGCGGTAGCTTTCAGGGACGGTTTTAAGTGCCTCCTGGGTAGTACGGATTATTATCGGCAAAACCATAATTGTCAATGTAAGAGCGCCGCATATTACAGAGTAGCCGAGCCGGCATACTGTGCCGAAAAATACCATACCGAAAAGACCAAAGATAATTGACGGTATTCCTGCAAGCGTTTCTGCGGCAAATTCGATTATTCTGACGATTTTGCCGGGTTTTGCATATTCGGTAAGGTATACTGCCGCTCCGATACCGATAGGTGTTGAAATTAGTATTGTGATGATAATAATATATAATGTGTTTACAAGATATCCAAGTATACCGAAAGTGCCGGCAATCGGGCTTTTTACAGTGGTAAGAAATTCCGGAGTAATTGAGGCAAGTCCGTTTATTGCAACATATACGATAATTCCTGCAAGAAGAGCCGCACAAAAGCAGCCCGCAAAGATGATAAGGCCGTAGAGTATATTTTCTATCGGATGTTTCTTTTTGCGATATAAGGTCATTATTAAACAATCCTTCCTTCAAGGTTTAAAGAGCCCCGTCGTCAAGACGGGGATAATTGTTTTGCCGGTTAATCTGCTGCTTTCTTTTTAAGAAAAAGGTTTAGGATAATATTTATAATCATAATAAAGACGAATAATACAAGCCCTATGGTAAAAAGAGATTGCCGGTGTAATCCTTGTGAGTAAGACATTTCGGCAACAATGCCGGTTGTAAGGAATCTGACAGAGTTAAAAGGTGCCGGAAGATTTACAGCGTTTCCTGCAACAAGGGTTATCGCCATAGCTTCGCCTATCGCTCTGCCTATACCGAGGACTACCGAAGTTATGATTCCGGATTTGGCAGCAGGTATAACCACTTTGAAAATAGTAGATATTTTGGTAGCACCCAGTGCATAAGAACTGTTCCTAAGATGTTTTGGGACTGCTAAAAGTGCAGTCTGAGAGCCGTTAACAACTGTTGGCAATATCATAACTGCAAGAACAAGTACTGCCGAAATAAGGTTAGCGCCTCCGGTCATTTGATGTGTTGGGGAGCCTGTAAACAAAGCCTGCTCTAATTTGTATATCATTGGTTTTATAATCAGTATACCCAATAAACCATATACCACAGAGGGGATTCCTGCAAGGAGTTCAACAGCGGGTTTCACGATTGCCGCTGCTTTTTTAGGTGCTATTTCAGATAAAAAAACTGCAGCAAATAATGCAATCGGCACGCCGATGGCAATAGCCATTGCTGTTCCAACGATAGAAGTAAGGATAATATATAATATTCCGAATTTAGCGTCTGCTGCAGTAGGAGCCCAAACAGTACCGAACAGCATTTCAAGCGGACCTATTTTTAATAATGCCGGCATGCCTGAAGCTATCATATATGCGCATATGGCAGCTACTGCGGCGATTGCCGCAGCAGCGCATATACCAAACAGCAGTGCCATTGATTTTTCTGTCAGGTTTTTAAATTTCATATAATCACCCTTGATTAGTCTACAGTTATAAGACCGACTGTCTGGATTATTTGTTTTCCTTCTTCAGATTTCATAAAGTCGAACCAGAGTTTTACCGCGTCAGACTGCTCGGAAATTTCGCCCTTTGTTGCCATTACAAATGGACGTTGGAGAGAATAAGTCCCGGCTTTGATATTGTCTACGGTCGGTTCAACGCCATCGATAGAAATTGGAGAAACAGTGTCGTTTAGAACATCAAGCGAAACATATCCGATTGACGATGGTGTGGAAGCTACTGTAGTCAAAACAGCACCTGTTTGGTCAAGCTGCTGTGCATATACACACTGGTCTTCAATTCCAAGAATTTCTTCAAAAGCGCTTCTTGTACCTGAGCCTGCTTCTCTTCCGATAACAACAATTGCGCTGTCAGCTCCGCCGACATCTTTCCAGTTTTTAATCTCGCCTTTGTAAATTGCGGCAAGCTGATCTTTAGTAAGAGAAGTTGCTGTGTTTGCTTTATCGGTAATTACTGCTATGCCGTCTATTGCAACAATATTTTCTACAAGCCCGGCTGCCTTTTCTTCATCTTTTAAAGCCCTTGATGAATTTCCTATATCTGCCGTGCCGTTTGTTACAGCCTCAATACCTGTACCCGAACCGGTAAACTGACCTGTTGCGGTAACGGATGGATATTTTGCGTTAAATACCTCACATGCCGCTTCAACAAGTTTTTTCATTGAAGTTGAACCGTTCATATTAACCGTTCCGCTGACAGTTGTTGTTTGTGATGTAGAATCTTTTTCCGAAGTTACATCGGTTGTTTCTCCGCAGCCTGCAAGCATTGTAGCTGACATAACTGCCACTGTGATTAATGAAAGAATTTTTTTAGTACTCATACTCTTTTCATTTCCTTTCTCAAAATACCTTTTTGTTATTTATTTTTGGTACAGTTCGTATTTTACCGCCGGTATGTAAAATGCAAAACACCAGTAACGTAAAGCTTTTGTAAAAAAGTTTTAAAGAGGCGAAAAATGATGATAAAATGAGAGTTTAAAATAAGTGCGAGGGATTGACAGTTCTGACTTTTACGAGTTATAATAGGAACAAAGGGGTGTTTTGGGCGGTGGCAAAATCATCTAACCAGAAGCTTAAGCTTCTATATATAATGAAGTTTTTGATGGAGGAAACAGACGAAGAGCACAGTCTTACAACAGCGCAGATTATTTCACGCCTAAATGCAGTAGGCATCAGCGCTGAGCGGAAGACAGTATATGAGAATCTTGAGGATTTACGGCAGTTTGGGCTTGATATAGAATCGGCAAGGCGCGGGCGGTCAAACGGTTATTATATTGCGTCGAGGGACTTTGAATTGCCTGAGCTGAAATTATTGGTTGACGCAGTGCAGTCGTCAAAGTTTATTACCAGAACTAAGTCGGATCGCTTGATACGTAAAATTGAAAGTTTTGCCAGTAAGTATGAAGCGACACAGCTCCAACGCCAGGTGTTTGTTTCAAACAGGATAAAAAACGATAATGAAAGTATCTATTATAATATAGATAAAATACATAACGCCATAAACCATGATTTAAAGCTGAGTTTTCTGTATTTTGATTGGACATGCCATAAAGATAAAAAACCCAGACGGGATGGAAAACGATATAAGATAAGCCCTTGGGCGCTGTCGTGGGATGACGAAAATTATTATATGATAGGCTATGATACGGAAGCCGATATGATTAAGCATTACCGTGTAGACAAGATGGAGAAAATTGAGCCGGAATCCGAGAAAAGGGAAGGCAAAGAGAAGTTTTCGCGGTTTGATATGGCGGTATATTCCAAAAAGGTGTTTGGGATGTTTGGCGGAAGTGAAGAAACGGTAGAAATGCGTTTTTCCGATAAGCTTGCAGGGGCAGTAATAGACCGGTTCGGCAGGGATGTTATAATAATCCCGGGCGGCGATGGTTATTTTACCGTCAGAACACAGGTGTTTATAAGCCCTGTGTTTTATTCGTGGATTTTTGCTTTTGGTGCCGATGCACGGATTGTAAAACCGCAGTCAGCGGTGGAGGAATTTCGTAAGATGGCGCTTGAAGCAGCAAATATAAATAATGTATAAAGGGAGATATGATATGAAGAGTATAAGAGAATATGAGTTTTGGTTTATAACAGGAAGCCAGCATCTTTATGGAGATGAAACACTCCGTCAGGTGGAAAAGGACGCAAAAGAAATGGTTAAGGGTTTGTCGGATAGCGGACTTTTACCATCCAAGCTTGTATGGAAGCCGACTGTTAAGACTCCTGCTGAAATTACTGATATAGTAAAAGAAGCAAATCATGATGAGTCATGTGCCGGGATTATTACCTGGATGCATACTTTTAGCCCTTCTAAAATGTGGATAAACGGATTAAAACGGCTTCAAAAGCCTTATTTGCATTTTCATACCCAGTTTAACAGGGAAATACCATGGAATGAGATAGATATGGATTTTATGAATTTAAATCAGTCTGCTCACGGCGACAGGGAGCATGGCTTTATTGCAGCGCGGCTTCGTATGCCAAGAAAGGTTGTAGTTGGATATTGGCAGGATGAAGAACCTGTACGGGAAATAAGTGACTGGATGCGTGCGGCAGTAGGATTTGCTTTTTCAAACAGCCTAAAGATGGTTAGGTTTGGGGATAATATGTGTCAGGTTGCGGTTACCGAGGGCGACAAGGTAGAATCAGAGATAAAACTTGGCTGGGACATTGAGTATATGGGTGTTGGCGCACTTGTAGACGAAATGAAAAAAGTTACCGATGCACAGGTTGATGAAAAAATGAAGGAATATGCTGATAGGTACGATATTGATACCGATAACATTGATGCGGTAAGGTATCAGGCAAAGACCGAAATTGCATTGCGCAAGATATGCGGTGAGAACGGATATTGTGCGTTCACAACCAATTTCCAGGATTTGTGGGGGATGGAGCAGCTTCCAGGACTTGCGTGTCAGAATATGATGGCTGACGGGTTTGGTTTTGGCGGAGAAGGCGATTGGAAGGTTGCGGCTATGTGCGCTGTAATGAAAGCTATGGCGGAGGGAAAAGATGGCGGCACTGCGTTTATGGAAGACTATACATACCATTTTGAAAAGGGCAACGAGCATATCCTTGGCGCACATATGCTGGAGGTTTGTCCATCGATTGCAGCTGACAGGCCTAAAATACAGGTACATCCGCTTGGAATTGGCGACAGAAGTGATCCGGCAAGACTTGTATTTAATTCTAAAGACGGTGATGCCATAGTTGCAAGTCTTATTGATATGGGCGGGCGTATGAGGCTGATTGTTAATGATATAAAAGCTAAAAATCCGCTTCATCCAATGCCGAAACTGCCTGTTGCAGGTGTTATGTGGGTGCCGCAGCCGAATTTGAAGGTGTCAGCACATGCCTGGATTCTTGCAGGCGGTGCGCATCACAGCGTTCTTTCATATGATGTAACAGCAGATATGATGAAAGACTGGGCGGATATGATGGGGATAGAGTTTATTCACATAAATGCTGATACGAAAATTAATGACCTTGAAAAGGAACTTTTCTGGAACGATATTGCGTATAAACTAAAATAATGAGGATTGAAGGAAGGATATTAGTATGAAAAAATTGGCGTTGGGCGCCATAGTATTTGCCGCTATGCTGTCTGCTGCAATAGCAGTGCAGGCTGCTGCACCTTATGATATACAGCGGTATTGGGCGGCGGATGCAATAAATACTTTTATAGAGTATGGGGTCATAAATTACGGGGAGAATGACAGGTTTCGTCCGGAGGATGATATAACTCGTGCTGAGGCGGCACAGATTTTTATGGATTTTATCCGGGTAATGGGTGCAGACGGGCTTCTTGGTACCGATAAAACTGATTCGGTATATGTAGAATTGTGGGATGTACCGGAGGATCGTCAGGATTATGATGCGGTATGTTATTGTGTTAGAAATGACATGATAAGAACGGTAGACGGGGTAAGATTTAAACCCGACGAGTTCTTGACAAGAGAAGATTTTGCGCACATGCTAAATTCCTATACGAGTGTTAAATGGCCGTATTGGACTGCGGAGAATTGGTATATAGACGTACAGGGGAGTTATGCTTGCCTTGAGATTGAAAAGCTTTGTACAGCGGGAGTGCTGTCGGGGTATGATGACGGTACATATCGACCTTATGACAGGGTGTCGAGGACTGATTTTATCTGTGCATTGTATTCGATTACAGAAGGCTGGGAAAAAAAGCCGGTAGAAGTTACGCTGCCGCAATCTAATATTATTGATGTGCCGTATATAAGTCAGGTCTATCCTGTATATGCACCTGTAGGATGTGAGCCGACGTCACTTTTGATGGCTCTTAAAGCAAAGGGGTATGCAGCGGATGTTGACCTTCGTACTTTCCTTGATGAACTGCCTAAAACAGAATCGAATCCGGCAAAAGGGTTTGTTGGGTCGCCGTATGTTGCTGATAAAACAAAAAAGACGCGCACAACAATATATCCTGCGCCGCTTGCAGAGTACGGCAGAAGATACGGAGATTGCGAGGATTTTTCGGATAAGTCGGTAAATCTTATCCAGGCAGAACTTCTGCATGGCAATCCAGTGGTTGTATATGTTACACTTTGGTGGGAAAAACCCTATTACAGATGGTATAATATTGAAGGTGAGATGCAGTATTTATTAAGTAATAACCATGCGCTTCTTTTGTGCGGGTATGATAGTGTCAATAATTCTTATTATGTTGCTGACCCGTATAATGTAAATAACCGTTATTCAGAGTATAAATATTGGCAGTCCGGGGACTTGGTTAACAGCTTGTATTATGAAAGATGCGATGCTGTTGTTGTAAGATAAAAATAATAAAAAACGTGCAGAAGTATTTGTGTCTGCACGTTTTTTTTTCGAAAATAAATTGTTTCAAGTCAGGACATTTTCATAATCCTTTCTTTAAAAATAATTATTTAACAAATAACGAGTGAATGTGGCACAGAAAAGAAAGGGGGATTTTTATACCCTCTGGTTTTGCTGGCCAAAAATCAAAATTAATCCTTGTTTTGAACAATTTCAAAATGTTCGAGGCTGTCGCCTGTGACGTTACACACTTGCGACAGCCTCTTAGTTATTTATCTAATATTTTTATACATAGGACCATAAGCGGCACATGCGCGGTAATCTTGTCCTTCTTTGTCCATACCAAAAGCATTCCATGCAGCAGGACGGAAAATTTTATCTTCCGGCACATTGTGCAGTGAAACAGGAATTCTGAGTATTGAGCAAAGAGTGATCAGGTCAGCGCCAATATGTCCATAGCTGATAGCGCCATGGTTTGCGCCCCAGTTATTCATAAGGTCATAAGCTGTTTTGAAAGCGCCCTCGCCGGTTGTTCTCGGAGCGAACCAAGTGCATGGCCAGGTGTAATCAGTGCGTTTCCAAAGTTTGTCTGAAACTTCTTCGGGAAGGTTTATAGTATATCCTTCTGCAATTTGCAGGCATGGACCAAGACCTTTAACAAGATTTAAACGAATCATAGTAGCCGGCATTTGTGCGCGTGTTACAAAACGTGAAGAATAGCCGCCTCCGCGGAAGTAGCCGAAGTCTGCCGCGTTCCAGGTAACGTTGCTCATTATGTCTTCAATATCCTTTTGAGTAATATCATACCAGGGCTTCATGGTCGGGTTTCCGTCAGCATCTTTTGCAACGCCG
>CALXUL010000028.1 GCA_944391635.1 uncultured Clostridia bacterium
GCGAAAGCCTAAATTCATAGGTAAGCCGGAAGCAACAATGATAGAGCTGGCTGTAGAAAAATCAGGTTTCACAAAACCACAGGCAATTTTACTTGGGGATAGATTGTACACAGATATTGCAAGTGGATATAATGCCGGTATTGATACAATGCTGATGCTGAGTGGTGAGTCTACAATGGATGATTTAAAAGATTTTGATTTTAAACCGACATACATATACAATAATGTCCGAGAACTGGTTGAATATTTAAAAACAAACAGCAAATAAAAAACAAGCAGTCAGCATTAAAATACAGTTGACTGCTAAATTTTACTTCCCCAAATTGCACAAAATATTAATTTTGTGCAATTATATGTATTTTTTATTTACCTCTCCTTATATGTTGAATTTAATGTTTAAAAGTGTTAATATTATTATAAATAAATAAGTGGTGATGTTTTATGGCTTATGATGATATACCAAAAGATATACGAGACTTTCTTTTTTATCTTGATGTCGTTACAGGAAAATCTAAAAAAACCATATATGAATATTATCTTGATCTGAGGTATTATTTTAAATTTTTGAAAGCATTAAACAATAATTCTCTTTCAAATATAGATAATGTTGATATATTGGATGTAGATATTGAATTTATTAAAAAAGTTACTTTAGAGGATACATATCAATATTTATATCATATGAAAGAAGACCGTAAGTGCTCAAACAGGACTTTAAACAGAAAGTGCTGCAGCATACGTGGATTTTTTAAATATCTTTATAATAAAACAAAAAAAATTGACTATAACCCAATGGAAAATCTTGAGAGCAGTTCCCTGCCTCGTACTCTTCCAAAACACCTTTCTCTTGATGAATGCGAAAAATTACTCAGTTCTGCAAATGACGGTAATAATAGTAAACGCGATTTTGCAATTTTAACTTTATTTTTAAACTGCGGAATGCGTCTGTCTGAGCTTGTTGGAATTAATTTATCGGATTTAGGAAACGATTATTTGACCATAACCGGCAAAGGTAACAAGCAGAGAAATATTTATCTAAACGATGCCTGTAAAGATGCCATAAACGATTATCTGGCACACGAACGAAGACATGACAATTTAACTGACGATGCCAGAAAAGCCCTGTTTATAAGCAATAAAGGAAACCGTATTACACGCAGAAGGGTCCAGCAAGTTGTTGAAGAGCATCTTAAAAAATGCGGGCTCAGCGATAAAAAATATTCTGTTCACAAGCTAAGGCATACGGCAGCTACATTAATGTACAGGTATGGAAATACAGACATTCGGGTTATACAGGAAATTTTAGGTCATGAAAATTTAGGCACCACTCAAATATACACTCATGTTGACAGTGAGCAAATAAAAGACGCTATCGATTCAAATCCTGTAGCTGCTATTAAAATTAAAAAATAATAAAGCCTGCAATTATAATTGCAGGTTTTATTATTTTGTCAGTTTTGATCATCCAGCTTTTCTCCGGTTTGGGGATCATATCCGTCTATCATATATTTTTTGATAAGCGGATAAGTAGCAAAATTGATTATAAGACCGCACAAGCTGAAATAGATAAGTGCAATATAGAATATTCCCAAAGTATATATATATAGTACAGCAATAGCCGTTAAGCCTGCAATTAAAATAGTAACAAGTATATTTCTCCAAAAGCCGATCCAAGCAAAAATAAAAGCATTTTTTATCAACTGCTTAAATGTAAGTCTAAATGTTATCAGCATAGGGAAAATATAATAATTCATAAATATAAATATTGTTGCTGTTATAAGCATAAGTGCTAGGGCCACAATGCGTAAAATGGGAGAAGCGTTAAGCGCTATATACATATATAAATCAAATATTATAATAAACGACACAACAAAATCGATTATACCGATAAGCATGGCTTTCAAAAAATTTGACTTAAAAGTTTCCCAGAAATCCGCCCAAATAAAAGCGTGCTCTTCCCTTGCATAATTACGCAGTATTTTAGTCAGACCCGCAATGGCAGGCCCAATAGTTATAATTGGAATACAAGCCAATATAAACAAAAGATTTACAGTTATAAGATTCCAGAATTTCCTGAAAAAAATATCAAAAAACACAATTAAACGCGGTCTGGTATCAGCTCCTTTATTAATACCTTTACCTTCACGCATATAATCGTTAAATAAACTCATAGTACAGCTTGTCTCCTTATTATATTTGTTTGGCTCTTGGATGGCAGTTAGTATAAACGTTCATATATTTATTTTTAATTACTTTGGTATATACTTTTGTAGAGGATATGGCGGTATGTCCGAGCATATCCTTAATAACGTTTATATCCGCACCGTTTTCTAGCAGATGAGTTGCAAAAGAATGGCGCAAAATTTTAGGGGTTATATCGGCGTTTATGTCAGTCTTTTTGGCGTATTGTTTTATTATTTTCCAAAAACCCTGTCTTGTCATTTTTTCGCCGAAAGAATTTAAAAATAAAATATCAGATTGAGGTTTGTTTTGACACAGCTTGTCCCTAGAAGCATTTAAATAGTTTTTCAGTGAATCTATTGCCATCGGATAAAGTGGGACTATACGTTCTTTTGAAGAATCGCTTTTAATATTAACATAACCTACATCAAGATTTATGTCATATACAGAAATATTCAGTAATTCACTTACGCGAATACCTGTAGCATACAATAACTCAAGCATAGCTTTGTCGCGTATACCCTTTACAGTCTCAGTATCGGGAGATGAAAGAAGAATATCAACGTCTTTTGAAGACATGATCTCTGGAAGTGAAGATACATTTTTCTCGTTTTTTATGCCTGTCATTGGATTAAAAGTAATTACTTTTTTTTGCACAAGATATTTAAAGAAACAACGAAGACTGGATAGCGTGCGCGAAATAGTTGCACTGCTTTTTTTATGTTTTTTCAAATATGTTATGTATCTGGATATAATTTGTGGACTTACTTTATCCAACGCATAACAGCTAATGCCTTGGAGGAAAATAATAAAGTTTTTGACATCACGCTTATATGAGGTCAAAGTGTTAGAGGAAGTCTTTTTCTTAGTCTCAAGATAAAGACAAAAATCATCAAACAACTCTATCATATAAATCCTCCTTTCAAATAAAATGCAAAGCAAGTCCCCTTGCAATATATACATAATATAGGCTGGAAACCAGTAAAAAAACAGCAAATATTGAAAACTTTAAAATGTGAGGCTTCGAGTAAATACTCGGCGACACATACCTTGTGTTATTTTTAAAAACATTATACAGAGCAATCGATAAGCGCAATGAAGAAAAAGAGACATAAATGATTGAAACAAAATTGATAAAGTAAAAAAGATAAAAGCAAAGTGATGCTACTAAAGCACCACGGAAACCATAAAAAGCGCAAAAAGTCCCTAAAAACAGACCACAGCTAACGCCGCTGTAAATAATAATAAAAAATATCAGCGGTGTCCCCAAGACTGTATATCCTAATAAAAAAACAGCTGAAAGCAACAACAGATTTTTTATAAAAACAGACAGCAAATTGTCAGAAATCATGCTGTTTACAAGTTCAGATGACATTTCAAGCCTGCAGCTGTAAAATGAGCCGAAAAATATGCCAAGCAGAAAAAATAATGATAAAACGGCTACTACCCTGAATTCACATTCAAAAATAAAACTTATGACTTTTTTTATATTCAACAAAAACACCTCCCAACGGTCTTTGCTAAATATCTATGCCCAAGCCATAAATTTTATGTTTAAAATATGTAAATTGCGCAAAAAAATTATGTAAACAAACAAGCGCTTATATTTTTGCAATGTATAAATTTTACACCATTTCAAGCGGTTTATCAAGCTTTTTTTAAAACAAATCACTTTTTGTTTAAAATCAATAAAATATTATGTTAACCACTCTAAAAACATTATGTAAACTACTGGTGCTGCTTAAAACAAAGAACAACATATTGATTCTCATAAAGAATAAAGGCCTACATATACCGCTTTGAAAAGTCAATA
>CALXUL010000029.1 GCA_944391635.1 uncultured Clostridia bacterium
TTTTTGCCGCATTTAATTGCTTTATTATAGCACATTCGCCTGCCGTTGTAAAGTGCCGCACAAAAAAGATTTCCCCACGTGTTCTCTCTACTCTTCTTTCCAGAAACCGCCTTTATGAAAATTTTCATTTCCTAAAGGTTTGGCAGTCAAACGAAATATAACACACCCGTCAGGACAGACAACCGTTTTGCTGTATCTGCCATCTCCGCCGAGATTCTCCAAATCCCCGCCGCTTCTTACCGCTTCCATCAACGGATAAAGCATTATCATCGTTTTACTGCAAATCCCGTACCCTTGAGAATTTACCGGACTGCCATAAGTGCAATAATATTTATCACCTATCTCCTCTCCGTTTCGGCAGTAATTCTCTGTAACCTCTCCTCTAAGAAAACCCGTAACTTCTATCTCAAATTCATATTCCTCATCATACCATTTTTTGATTTTCTTCCCCCTCTTACCGCAAACACAAATCCCGCTGTTTGAAACGCTGGCAAACTCCGAAAAAGGAAGTTGGATTTTTCGCATTTGGCTTTGTCGGCGTACGCGGGTACGTTAAAAGACAAATGCGGAAAAAGCAAGCAATGGAGCTGATTTTCAGGCAAAATCAGCTCCATTTTTATTTAATAAACTATAACAATAATACTTTTCATTTTTTTCAATACTTGCTTGCGGTAAAACGACTTTTCAGGCAGTCTGAACAAAGCGCATATGCGTGCTTTGTTATATGCCGTAAAAATGCTGTCCTATAAGTATTTATATCAGTTCTTTTCCATCCTTATCAAGAAGTGCATTTCTGTGTACCGAAAAGAATCCTATTTGCGTATCTGGACAATATTTATTTATTGCAGCCACCAGTGTCTCCGGTTTCAGATTCTGACTGTTCCCAGCAGCGATACATACTTTAAGCGCCATATCACCGTTTTGCGGGGCAATTTTCTCAACACTATATATCATTTCGCGTATATCTGTATCCTTCTCGCCGCTTTTGGTACGTTTGGGCACAACTATCTGCGTATTTTTGAGGAAATCTTCACACGACAACTTATCTGCACCCGTACATTCCGCATCAATAATATATTCTGCCTTTTCTATGCTGTTAAAATCCGGTGTTTTACCGTCGCATTTTATCAGCTTAACTATTTTATACCCATCCGGCAGCGAATCGTTCAAAAGTGTTACAATCTGCTCTTGTGAAAATTCGCTGTCAAATCCAACTCTCATAAGCTCCCCGTCTGCGGTCACGCCTACCGACAAAGGCAGCGCAACCGTCATAATCGGATGCGGGTTAAACCCCGATGAAAAAACAAAATCTATCCCTGCGCGTCTTACCGCACGATGGAACATTCTAACAAAATCAAGATGACTTATATATTTTACCCGTTCGCCGCGGCTATATTTAATAACATAATTACTCATAACACACCCCCGCACCAAAGCTTGCCACGCCGCAGCCTGCGCATTTTTCGCGGCAGTTAGGTGTAGTTTCAGCCCTGTACGCTTTTTCGCGCTCTTTTTTGAAAAAGTTCTTCGTTACCCCAACGCTTATATGCTCCCACGGCAAAACCTCGTCAATATCCCTTTCGCGCAAATACCAATCGGGGTCTATACCGCAATTTTTAAAAGCCTGCATCCATTTTTCAAAATCAAAATGCTCGCCCCAGCCGTCAAACTTGCAGCCAAGCCTTACCGCCTCAATAATCACATCGCAAAGTCTGCGGTCACCGCGCGCAAATACTCCCTCAAGATAACTTGTTTTATTATCATGCCAACTATATCTTATACGCCGCGAACGGATTGAGTTTTGAAGAATTTTCTGCTTTTCTATAAGCTGGGTACGGGTATTTTGTTTTTCCCATTGAAACGCCGTAAATGGTTTTGGCACAAAACTTGACGTGCTGACAGTAATATTTATATTTTTTGCACGTTCCTCTTTGTCTATGGCAAAATACTCGCCCAAAACACGTTCTGCCAAAGCCGCAATCCCCTCCACGTCCTCCTCGGTTTCGGTAGGAAGCCCTATCATAAAATACAACTTTACATTTGTCCAGCCGCCGCGAAACAGCATACCTGCCGATTTCATGATATTCTCTTCGGTGATATTTTTATTGATAACGTCCCTAAGCCGCTGTGTTCCTGCCTCTGGTGCAAAGGTTATGCCGGTCTTGCGCACTTTCTGAACCTTATTCATCAGCTCAAGCGAAAAATTATCAATCCTTAAAGACGGCAGTGATAGCCCGATTTTCTTTTCCTCCGTCATCTTAAGCAAGCAATCGGTAAGACCTCTTAATTCCCGATAATCGCTGGTGCTTAAGGATGAAAGTGAAATTTCGTCATATCCGCTTGAAGAAAGCAGCTTATCCGCAAGTTCTGTAAGAGTTTTCGCGCTCCTCTCACGTACAGGACGGTACACATACCCAGCCTGGCAGAACCGGCAGCCGCGTATACAACCCCGGAATATTTCAAGCATAACCCTGTCATGCACTACTTCTCCGAACGGAACAATAATTTTATCCGGTGCAGGTGTCTTATCAAAGTCAGACATTATACGTTTTTTAATTACAGATTTTGCGTTTTCATTATTCGGCGTTATGCTTTTAACGGTATTATCCTCATTATATATTACATCATAAAAAGACGGCACATACACCCCGTCTATTTTAGCGACCCTCTCCAGAAACTCGCGTTTATCTTTCTTGCCGCTCCTTTTCCACTCCAGGTATACATCAGTGGTTTCATGTATTGACTCCTCGCCCTCACCGAGCATAAAAAAGTCAAATATATCCGCAATCGGCTCGGCATTATACGCACAAGGTCCACCGCCACAGATTATTGGGTATTCAGGACCTCTGTCCTTTGCAAGAGGGGGAATACCTGCCAGATTAAGCATATTTACGATATTGGAATAACAAAGTTCATACTGCAGCGTTATTCCCAAAATATCAAAATGCGTCACCGCATCCCCCGACTCAAGCGCAAACAATTTAAGCCCATATTCCTCCATTTGCTCCTGCATGTCGCTCCATGGCGCAAAAACTCGTTCGCACCAAGTATCTGCTCGTTCATTTAGCGTATGATACAATATCTTTATTCCCAAATGCGACATCGCAATCTCATATGTATCAGGAAATACAAACCCATAACGTATCTCCACCGAATCGGGATCCTTTATTACAGAATTAAGCTCTCCGCCCGTGTAGCGTGTGGGCTTTTGTACCTTTGCAAGAATTTTATCTTTTAATGTAAAAGACATTGGTATATTTTCCCTTTCTCAAACGCAGCAGGGCGCATAAACCCATACGCCCTGCCGTTTGTTGTTATTCATCACAAGTTATTGTATCTTCTTTTTGTTTTTTATCCCCAAAAACTTTATTAAGCTTGTCCACCAGCTCCGGCACAAGGTCGATAATCTTATCAACCGGGGACGAGCTGCCGTCAATCGGCAAAAGCCGTACGCTGCCGTTGCCCACAACCAGAAACGCCACCGGCTTGATATTTGCGCCGCTGCCTGCGCCGCCTCCAAACATCGCCTCTTGCGCCGCCTCTGCCGGGCTGCCTTTTTTAGGCGAAAACTCTGTACCACCGGCTCCAAACCCGAATGATACCGTTGATATGGGGATTATCACCGTATTATCCGGCGTAGTAACCGGCGTTCCAACTATTGTGTTTACGTCCACCATCGCTTTTATATTACTCATCGCCGTATCCATCAAACCTTGAATGGGGTTATCTGCCATATTAGTCACTTTCCTTTCCATTTATTTTATTTCTTATCTTGTTACACAGTCTGAAAAGCTTTACTGCAATAACAATAATATGCACATTTTTAAGCCGGGCTATACACGAAGCCTCTATCTTTAACATCTCACTATTAAAATCAGGAACTATTTTTACATCCATATTTTCTATGCCTGCCCGGTTATCTATTATACCAAGCGCGCCCCAAACAGCTCCGTTTATCACTCCGCAGAGTATCCCCGTTGCCGCCGCATCGCCGGTAGAATATTCTATGTCTATTCTCACATTTTCAAAAACCATACTCTTTCGCGAAATATAGTCTATAAGCCCCAATATTTCATCCGAAAATTCTGAATATATTTTGTGCACGGTCTTTATTTTATCTAAAACCCCCGTCTTATCAGTTTTTTCCGAATCCGTGGGCATAGTTTTTTTCTTACCGTCCACCTTTTTGGGAATCTTTAATTTTACAAAACCTATCTTAACATCAAGCTTTGCGGCATTTTTGTGCCCATATGCAAAAAGCGCAAAAACGCGTACCGGTATCAGCAGTATAATTAACACCGCCGCAGTTATAACCGCAGCCGCTATTATCGCATACCACACCGGCAGCACCTCCAAAACTTAAATATCCTCTATCTCCATTTGTTCGTATTCCGTACCCAGTTTAGAAAAATCTATTGCCGGCAGCTCATCCGGCGTTTTCAGTCCGAAACAGCGCAGAAAAGTCTGCGTAGTCTTAAAAAGTATCGGACGCCCCGGCGCATCAAGTCTGCCGCATTCCTCTACCAATCCGCGCTCTACAAGCCTGTTCACCGCACCGTCAGAATTAACTCCGCGTATAAACTCAACCTGACCTTTTGTCACCGGCTGTTTATATGCAATTATAGCAAGCGCTTCCATTGCCGCGTTTGAAAGTGCGCTCCTTCTCTGCTCGCCCAGAATGTCCTGTATGTATGCGTAATATTCCGGTCTTGAACATAGCTGATATCCCTCATCTATTTCAATCAGCTTCAATCCGCGCATTTTTGTATCATATTCATCTTTTAGTTTCTCTGCCGCCTCAGATATTTCGTCAATACTCGCCTCAAGAACTGCCGCAAGCTTGGAGGCTTTAACCGGTTCTCCGGCAGCAAACAATATGCCCTCTATGGCATACTCTATATTAACCCCGTCTGTCACTTTTGTTATGTTCCTTTCACCGTGAAATCTTCTTTGCCGTTATTATAAAATCTTTTGCATCATTATCATATTCCGCTTTTATTTTATCAAGCTTTATCATTTCAAGCACTGCCAAAAATGTTGCAATCATCTCCGGTTTTGAATCCTGGGCAGGAAACAGAGCCAAAAATTCAAGTCTCTGCCGATTATCAAGCATACGGCAGACTTTTTCAACCATATCATCTATCGAAACCTTCTCCCTGCCAACTATACCAAAAAAGGCTTTCTTTTCGGGCTTTTTACGCCTTTCTCGTCTTGCAATCACCGCCGCAAACGCCTCTAACAGCTCGTCCACCTCATGATGGCGGTTATATTCCGGCAGCGGGAACTCTATCTTTTCCTCCGGCTTAAAAAACATATACCTTGAAGAGAACTCATTGCGTCTTAGATTCTGTGACGCTTCCTTAAATAGCTTATACTCGGCAAGCCGGCGAGCCAAATCTTCTCTCGGATCTTCCTCGTCATCTTCCTCAGGTTTAGGCAGCAGCATTTTTGATTTTATATATAAAAGCTGTGCTGCCATCACTAAAAACTCACTGGTATCCTCCAGTGCGGAATCCTCTATTCCTTCTATCGCCTCAAGATACTGCTGAGTAATCTCTACTATCGGAATATCCCATATGCTGACCTTGTTTTTTGTTATAAGATGCAAAAGCAAATCCAAGGGCCCGTTAAAGCTTTCAAGCTTATATTGCATTTTTTCCATTTTCTGACTTTCCTATACTCTTTTAAATAAATATATTCAGCATCGACATTATTACTTTATTCATCAAATTCATAAAGAAAGATACACCTGTGCCTATAACTATATTAAACGCCCCGATAAGCGACAGTATCATTATCGCAAAAATCACATACTGCTCATAACGCAAAATTTTATAATATATGCGTCCCGGCAAAAATATGCCCGCAACCTTAAACCCGTCAAGAGGCGGTATCGGAATAAGGTTAAATACCATAAAACAAAGATTCCGCACTACAAAAAAATACATTATTGTATACACCACGCTTATAAACGTTCTGCCGGCTCCGAGCCTCGAAAAGAGCAGTATCAGCATATACCCTATAAACATACCCAAAAATGCAAGTATAAAATTTGCCAGAGGTCCGGCAAATGCCACAAGTGCCATTCCTTTGGTGCGGTCTTTATAATAATTAGGGTTTATCTGGACAGGTTTTGCCCAGCCGAACCCGGTTAGTATCATTAAAATAGTACCTATCAAATCAAGGTGCGCAATTGGGTTTAACGTAAGTCGTCCCTGATAGCGCGGCGTCGGGTCGCCGAGCTTCGAGGATACCCAGCCGTGTGCAAACTCATGGAATGTCAGCGCTACCAGGGTGGTAGGCACTCCTATTAAAATATCCTGAAGATTAAACATATTTTTCCTCCGTGTATTTATTCTATTTTATTATACATTTTTTTCACGCACTTGTAAAGCATTCTGGAAAATTATTTATTTAGCTTGAAAAACATATTTCTCTATGATATAATTAGTTAATAATTTTAGAATATCATACATATTGAGCGCTGTAAATAATGATATAAAACATCTCGATATGTTCTAATAATCATTGCAGGAGGGTTTGTTATGGACCTTGCATTCCGTGAAAGGCAATGGTTTATGTGGTCTATGGTAGTATCTATCTTTTTCGGATGTATACAGATAATTGTATCACATATTTCCGTGCTTAGCACTATTACATCCTTAGGAGCGTTTTCTGCTCCGAATATAATGTTTGCATTATTCCGTTTTGCTCCGGTCGTCATACCAGCCGCATTCTTTATACGCGGCTCTGAGGTCACCGGCAGAGGGTTTATGGCAAAAATTCTTCGCCTAAAACTCACGATCGGAATATTTGCCGCCCTGTCGCTTTTCGGCGTGATATGGGTGCTTTACTTTTTGAACATTAATGATTTTAGCGACCTGTTTAATTTTGATGAAATATTTGAATATCAATCATCAGCAAACATCTTCTTTATAGGCAACTATGTAATTTGGGGCACATACAGACTGTGCGGAACCATTTTCTCACTTGTGCTGTTTTTGCTTCTGATTGCCGAGGCGGTGTTGCTACATCACCATAGAGTACTGGTAGCTTCTGTATTTACAACAACTATGCTTTTTCGGCTGCTTGCGCCTTTAGTTTTAAGACTTGCCGTATATCATACTTTTTATACCTCGACATGGCTTTTAAACAACGCGTTTTCTACCCTTAGTATGATAGCCTTCACTGTCGGGATATGCGCAGCAGCACGATCAGACGCTGCTTGGCTTGAGCTTATCTGGGGCGAACTTCCGCCGGAATCTTTTAACGATAATTAAATAAGGGGTGTATATATTGGATAATCATTCTCATCATTCATCACACAGTCATTCATCACATAGCCATTCCTCTGCACAAAAACAGCAGTCGCGAAAAATAATGCGCATTTGTATTCTCGGCATATTTTTTCTGTCTATACTGGTAATGATACCTTATATTGCACATAAACTTTTTCCGTTTATTACATCAATATTGGCTTATCATAAAATAAATGTATCCTCAATATGCTATACACTTTTACGCTTTTGTATGCTTTTGCTCCCGCTGTTTTTAATTGCTCCTGCATTTTTATACCGTGAGCATATCGAAAAGCCAAATCTTATCGGCAAGCTGCTTTCTGTTACTTCATTCCTTTTTTTCTTTGGAATGATTGCCGATATTTTTAGCTACAATATACTCAACAATTATGTAGATACAGGCGACGACCCGATAATGCTTAAACTGCTATGGAATAACATTGACCTGCCCGGAGTAATTTTTTGTTTTATCCAGGGTGCGCTTTATCTCATTTTATCAAAATCCCTTCGTGGGCACAAAAAAAATATTGTTATTCTTTTCGCTGTTACCTTCCTTGCAGGAATAATAATGCCTATATCTTACATGGCAATTAAAGGCACCTTATTTACAGGCTATTGGGATACCTGGTTCTCTAAAAATATTTATTTCTATATCTCCCAGCTTTTAATGCTTATAGGCTTAATTCTTGCTGCTTCATCAAGATATATGTGGAGTTTAATATTCTGGAACTGATATATTCCCCGGTTTAAACCAAAAAAACATTTCCTAATATTTAGGAAATGTTTTTTAATACAAATAAAAAATGCCGCCAAAGAGAGATGACGGCATTAGGGGAGAGTATTATATATAAAAGCCAGCCTGTTATCCAGCTTTTATACCAATTTTATATATATTATT
>CALXUL010000030.1 GCA_944391635.1 uncultured Clostridia bacterium
AAGAAAACAAAATCACAGTATGCACATTTTTGCAAGCAAAAAGGTATATGAATGTATAGACCGCGTGCCATTTTTCTCCGCCTCCAAGTGAAAATATAATAAAACAGCGTCCTGTTTAGTAAAATAAAGCGGGACGCTGTTGTTAGTTTATAAATAAAATCTTTGCCTTAGGAATCTTTGTCATCAGAGGAGCAATCATCGCAGTCGCAATCGAATTCAAGCTCTATTTCCTGATGGCAGTTTGGGCAAATAATAGGCATCGAATCGTCAAGTGTTTCAAAGTCTACCATGACGTCTTCGTTGCAGTTTGGACACTGGATTTCAAAGAAGCCCATATCGTCATCTTCATCCTCATCATCATAGTCAAGAAGGTCAATGGGGTTATCATCTTCGTCCTCATCATCATCTTCTTCAGAATCGTCTTCGTCATAGATGATTTCTTCAATGCTATGCAGATCTTCGTCAATATCGTTTACAAACTCTTCAAGCCCGTCATGTGCATCACATACGTCATCAACTGCTTCGGCTATGTCAGAAATAGTTTCTATAATTTTTTTTATCAGCTTATTTTCCGCCTTATCGCCGTCAAGTTCCATTCCGTCATAAAGCCCTTTAAGATATGCTGCTTTTGAAGATAAGCTATCCATAATAATGCTCCTTTCGGGGGAATATTATACACGTTCCATATATTCGCCTGTTCTTGTATCAACCCTGATAACATCTGAGTTATCAACAAAAAGCGGTACCTGAATAACAGCGCCTGTTTCAAGAGTGGCAGGCTTTGTTGCGCCGGTAGCCGTATCGCCCTTAAATCCGGGTTCGGTTTCGGTAATTGCAAGTTCAACAAAGGTAGGAGGTTCAATACCGAACACATTTCCTTTATATGACAGGATTTTACATGTCATGTTTTCTTTTACGAACTTAAGCGAGTCGCCGACTTGATCTTTTCCGATAGGAAGCATATCAAAAGTTTCCTGATCCATAAAGTAGTATAAATCCCCGTCATTGTATGAATATTCCATATCTTTTCTTTCAATATGGGCTTTTGGCATTTTTTCTGTCGGACGGAAAGTTTTTTCAATAACAGCGCCCGTAATAACGTTCTTCAGCTTAGTTCTTACAAATGCAGCGCCTTTTCCCGGCTTAACATGCTGAAATTCAACAACCTGGAATACGTTTCCGTCAAGTTCAAAAGTAACACCGTTTCTAAATTCACCGGCAGTAATCATAATCATTATCCTCCGCAATAAAATTTATATCATATATTTTAATATATTTTCCCGGAAAATACAAGGGATTTTTGAAAAAAAATTAAACGGCGTAAAACTTTGGCAATAAACAGCCGTCTTAATTTAGCAGATTCAACAAAAAAATATTAATATAAATAAAGTTTTTTATAAAAAAGACTTTAAAAATTATTTAATATATGGTAAAATAAAAATAATAGTAGGCAAAAATAGATTTGCCGGTAAAAGGGAGGAGAGAGTAAATGTTTGGCAAAAGGCTAAAGAGAGCATTGGCAGCAGCGGTTGCAGCAGCACAGCTGTTGACATTGGGCGTAATGTTGCCGACAGGAGCAGCGGCTGCTTCAACACGTCAGATGGAAACGCTCGGACGTGGTGTTGTTGCGATGCAAACTGATGATGGGGTGTATATTTCGTGGCGCAGGCTTGGTACTGAACCGGCGGATACGGTATTTTCACTTTATCGGAATAACACGCTGCTTATTGAGGGACCAATTACAAACTATGTTGATACCGAAGGAATGCTGGGCGATCAGTATACTGTTGCGGCAAACGGGAAGATGTCGGAACCTTGTGAGGTATGGGAGAGCAATTACATAGATATACCTCTTGCAGAAACACCAAAATCGGATGTAGTGGCAACAAGCCGTGACGGTATTTATTACGGCAGTTATGCACCGGGCGATTCTACCGTTGGGGATGTAGACGGCGACGGAGAGTATGAAATAATTATGATGTGGAATCCGTCAGATGCAAAGGACGCAGCTACCGGTGGTTCGACAGGAAAAGTGTATATTGACTGTTATGAGTTGGACGGTACATTTTTGTGGCGTATAGATATGGGCTACAATATTCGTGCCGGGGCACATGATACACAGCTTATGTGCGCCGATTTTAACTCTGACGGAAAAGCTGAACTTATAGTGCGTACCGCAGACGGCACTACCGATGCTGCGGGAACGGTTGTCGGAGACGCAGAAGCAAGATGGGACCTTCTGAACTCTGGCAAAAACCTTCAGGGTCCGCTTTATTTGACAGCGTTTGAAGGCGCTACCGGAAAGATAATAGATTCAACGGAATATTATCTTAATAACTCGATTAATTCTATGGAAACATCATACACTTTCGGCGATGACTTCGGAAACCGTTCAGAACGTTATCTTGCAACAATAGCCTGGCTTGATGGTGTAAAGCCGTATGCTGTTGTTCAAAGAGGCTATTACGGCGGTAAGGAATCAGGTCCGGGACGCACAACTGTTGCAACGTATAGTATGGAGGGCAATAAGCTCAAGCTGAACTGGACTTTTGATACTATGGAGGATGGTAACAGCCAGTACATAGGTCAAGGTAACCACTCTATGACGGCTGGCGATATTGATGGTGACGGAAAGGACGAAATTATTTCAGGAGCGCTTGCTTTTGATGATGACGGAAGCGTGCTTTGGTGCACAGGCTACGGTCACGGAGATGCACATCATCTTGGTGATTTTGACCCAACCCATGAGGGACTTGAATATATGAAGGTATATGAGGAGGGCGGTCCCAAGCCAGGGTTTATGGGCGCACGCGACCAGACATGGGGCTTTACGGTCCAGGATGCTAAAACGGGTGAAATTCTTCAGTCACATGACGGTATAAAGGATACTGGTCGTGGAATGATAGGAAATGTTGGATATGGCGATTCGTATTATGTTGCGTGGGCGGCAGGAAGCACTGGTTACTGGACGAATGACGATAAGGAAGCGACCGATTTCGGTAATGCCGGACCTGCTGTGAATGGACGTATTTTCTGGGATGGAGACCTTTACGAAGAGCTCCAGGATCATGTTAATATTACAAAATGGAATGATACAACAAAGAAATTTGACACATTGTTGTCACCCGAGGACTGCTATTCCATAAATGGTACAAAGGGAAATCTAAATATGATTGCAGATATTCTCGGAGACTGGCGTGAAGAAATTATAACATATACAATTCTTGAAGAGAATGTGGAAGAAGTTCCGATGACAATGGAAAATACCTTTGACACCGAAACTAAAACCTTTACCGGTTCGGTAGATGTGGTAGCTACAAGAGCAACGTATAAATATGCACTAAGAGTGTATACGACAAATATTCCAACAGATTATAATTTCTATACATTAATGCATGACAGTATATACAGAATATCATCAGCAACATATAATGTTGCATATAACCAGCCACCGCATATTGGCTGGTATATGAATGAGGCGCTGGGGTATACCACGCAGCCTGATGCAGAGTTGACTTTGGTTGCAAATAATTATAAGGAAAAGGATTTTGATATTTCGCAGTTAAAACAGGATACACCGCGTGATCAGGCAGCTGCTGCAAGTACCATAAAGGTTACTTTAGATGGGAAGAAGTTGTCATTTGACCAGGATCCTGTAATAATTGATGAAAGAACTTTGGTTCCTCTCCGCGGTATATTTGAGGCACTTGATGCAAAGGTTGACTGGGACGGTGACGCAAATAAGGTTACCGCTCAAAAAGGTATGCGCGAGTTTGAGATGGTTGTCGGCGAGATGGAATATTATATTGACGGTGAAGCTTTCAGCCTTGATGTGCCAGCTCAGATAGTAAGCGAAAGGACAATGGTTCCGGCGCGCGTGGTTGCGGAGAGTTTTAATTGTGACGTTGACTGGGACGGCGATACAAGGACAGTTATAATTAAAACGACAGAGAATTCTTCTTTTGATTTGACTAACTATTCCGGTACAGATGTTCCGGACTATGCAGGAGTATCGGGTGATGAGTTGATAGATACTGTTGATTCGGATACAAAAACAGTATATAAATATTCATATGATACACAAACATTGGAAAAGTACGAAAAATATCTGCTTTCAAACGGCTGGACTGTTTATGCCGAGGTTACAGGCGGAAAAATGTATTTAAATGAGTCTGCTACAACTGCTGTTACTCCTATGGTTAATAATGGTGAGGTTTGGGTTGTTGTACAGGTGAAAAAATAAAATATTATAATTTGTATGAAAGAATGCGCCTTTTTTATAAAGGCGCATTCTTTGTAGGATATATAAACCGTTTTGTATAAAAATAAAAAGTCAGGACATAGAAATATCTGTCCTGGCTTTTTATCAGCTAATTTTGCGAAAAAGGGAAGCAAAATTTAAGCAAAATAAATTTTTTGCCTTAAATATGGCTATTCTATCTTAAGAAAGGTTTTTACTATTCCCGACAAAAACTTAGGCATTTTCCAAACAACTACTTTCATAAAATAAACAACCTCCTACCATTTAAATAAACAAAAATAACCGAGCAAAATAAGCATAGCGGTTTCAAGAACTGCAACTATGTAAATCGGCAGCAGAAGCCCGGTGAGCATTCCTATACAGAATGTCAGCGCGGCAAGCCCCGCCTGTTTGCAGTCGAGCCTACAGCAGCAAAGCTTCTTCATATATTTTCACCTCGGTATAATATATGATAATTAATAGATAAATGTTACAAAAGAAACTGCTTTTTCCAGTTCATAATTTGTTTACAAAAAAATACAAACTTTTTAACAACTTATTCATACCGATGTCAAATTGATGTTGTAATATAATCAATGTAATCGGGAAAGATACCGATGAGAGAATGTTGATTTGAAAGGAATGATACAGTATGAAGAAGTATCCTCACACAGAAACAACAGATTTAATTATTTATGAAGCTAAACAAAAAAAACATAGAAAGCATAGAGTATGGGTTCCCTGTCTTTGCTCGGCGCTTGCAGCGAGTGTGCTAACGCTGGGAGTAGGAGCGGCAGCAGTAAAAAGTTATATTCAGCCGCTTCAGACACAGGTGCAGAAAATGTCAAACGGCTCTGCCGGCTATAATATAACTACACTTGCAAATACCGCAGATGCAAGCGGAAAGACTGTTTTAACTGTACCGGAGATTGCAAATAAAGTCGGACCGTCATGTGTCGGCGTTATAAATAAAGCCAAGGTGACCGCGCAAAGATACTATGATCCGTTCAGCGGAAGATACTATTATACAGCAGACCCTAACTCTGATGAAATGGTTGAGCAGGGAAGCGGTTCGGGTATTATTATTTCGGAAGACGGATATATAGTAACTAACCAACACGTAATAGACGGTGCAAATGAGATTTCGGTTGTATTAAACACTGGTGATGAGTACACTGCAACATTAGTTGGTGCAGATGAAAAATCAGACCTTGCAGTTTTAAAGATAGATGCACCGAATCTTGTAGCAGCAGAATTAGGTGATTCTGAAGCATTGCAGGTTGGAGAGCTTGCTGTTGCAATAGGTAACCCGCTTGGTCAGGAGTTTGCCGGCACGGTCACCGTTGGCGTTATAAGTGCTGTTAATCGTACAATGACGGTTGATAATAAAAAATATAACCTTATCCAGACCGACGCTGCAATTAACCCCGGAAATTCAGGTGGAGCGCTGGTTAACCAGTATGGTGAGGTAATTGGTATAAACTCAGTAAAAATCTCAACGACCGGAGTTGAAGGCATAGGTTTTGCTATTTCAATGTCCGAAGCAAAACCGATAATAGATGACCTTATGAACAATGGATATGTATCAGGCAGACCGCTTGTAGGGATAATGGCTAAGTCCACGAGCAGCGGACTTCTTGTAGACAGCGTTACTGAAGGCAGCGGCGCCCAGGCAGCCGGAATCCAGCCGGGAGATCTTATTGTAAAGGCTGATGGTAAAGTCGTTAAGTCGGTTGATGAAATGAATGAAATCCGTGATGAGAAAAAAGCAGGCGACACTATGGAGCTTACAGTTATACGTAATGGAGAAATGCTGACCGTAAATGTGGTTCTTGGTGAAGATGTTCCGGCTTCAGGAAACTGATGTTATTAAACTTAAAAACAAAAACCGTTTAGGTGTTTAAATGCCTAAACGGTTTTTTTGTGCGATTTATATGTCAAATGACAGATCAAGTTCAGCCATTTTATCAATAGCATAAAGCCGGTAAGCGGTTGGCCAGGCAACAAGCCAGTCATTCATATTGCCTCTGTCTGAACAGCCCGTCCATCCCCACCGGCAATGGAAGAATGCTTCATTTTGTGCGCCTTTAGGACGAATCATATTATGCACAGGCGAATTTTCGCGGCTAATACATTGTATGGAATTATTCCATAACATGGTAGCCCGTTTTTTCCATTTTAAGTCGCCGGTAATTTTTGCAAGAAGCAATAATTCCGGAGCAATCATTGCTCCCCACATATCAAGATGATGATGCTGCGTGGAAACAGACGTAGCGCCACAGACGGAAAAGTTATATTTTGAAAAGTCACATTCTTTGCTATATATGGGGTTATAATGCATCATCCAGGAAAGAAAATAATATGCGGCTTTTTTTGCGTATTCAATATATATCGGATTATTTGTAAATTCATATACTTTAATAGAAGAAATAAGAATAGGAGCCGCGGTTTCCTTGTCGATACAGCAGGTATCGAGCGCACCGGCGGAACATTCGAATTTATCTAAATCCCGTGTAACATAGAAGTCAAGACCTTTTTCTGCCGATAGAAGGTATTTTGGATTCTTTGTAAAAGAATACGCCTCACATAAACCTATCAAAATAAATGCGCCGATAGTACCGCCACGGTCGGTACAGATGCCTGTGTTTGACCATTCTTTCCCGAACCCGAAGCTTTCATCAAAATGTTCACAGAAAAAATCGCATATTTCAAGTCCGATTGACAGATAGTTTTTTCTGTCTATGCCGATGCCTTTTAAAAGCTGATAGCTTTTTATCAGTTCTTTAGCTCCGAATCCGAGGTTGCAGGTATCGGAGGAATATTGGGAATTTTCAGGAAAATCATCAAGTCTTACCGGTATTATAGGTTTATGCGAGTTTTGAATATCTGTCCAAGTATCCAAAACCGCAATGCCAAGATTAAGATTTTCTTTATTTCCGGTTAGAATATAATCCTTAATAAGCATTCTTGAAAGGAGCGCGTTATGTCCACACCATGCAAACTCATAACAGTCGGTTTCCCTGTGTACGAACCGGTCTTTTAATGTCCAGCCGATACTGAAAACAGGTTTTTCATAAAAAGTATCTTTTAGGCTTAGTACAAAATCAATTCCTAAGTTCCATACTTCGTTTATTTCTAAGTTTTTGGGAATGTCATATTTAAATAAATCCGGTGCAAAATCAAGCGTATCACAAAAACCAAAATTTCCCCATCTTGGTTTTGAAACGGCTAAATAGTATTCAAAAGATAACTCTTGATTAGGTCTAATGGTAAGCCTGCCGTCCAAACCGTCAGAATAATTGTCCCTTGAAGAATAGGTTTTGGGAAGTTCAGATACCGGATGCCATATCCTATGACACATATATTTTTCTTGAATCATTGAGCAGGAGGATTCTAGAGATGTTTTTGTAGACGGGGATGAAAAAAGGCACACACAAATTTTAGAGTTTTCTGATAATGTACAAGAGGGAATCCCGCTTCTGTCATATGCAAAAACCCAAGGCTGAGAGTTGTTTGTGAGTCCTTTTGGCTCTTCGCCGTTTCCGAAAACATTACCGTTATAAGATACCCCCGGAATAAGGTAGTGCGTTGGGGTAAAAAGGGTTTGTATTTCAAATGCTGTTTTAATAACGCGGTTTCGGCAAGATAGATTTTTCCAGGTTCGGCGTATATGAAAAAGGTTTTTGTTTATTTGTATTATTTTATCTAAGACCAAGTTATGTTCGTCAGAATATGTAATTGAGTCCTCTGTTTCACTCATTTTAGGTATGCGGATAGAATGGTTGTTTTCTTCTAAAATCGGTGGCATAAACTCTAAAACACAGGAGCTGGAAAACTCAATTTCTGCCGCCGAGGTGTTTTTTTCAAGACTAATGTACAAAATGTATTCCTCCTTTTTCTAATCAGCTTAATTATACCATAATAAAAATAATTGTATACTTTCATATTGTCAAAAAAGTGTACATTTATAAAATAGCTGAAAATTTCCCATTTCCCGGCAGTTTTTTGTGAATATGAAAGTTTACTTTACAGCCGGGCTTTGTTATGATAAATATAAACAAATACTTGGAGGTTCCGGAAATGATTTTGAATTTAATACACAGACCGTCACATTCTGGATGTTATTTGTTCCAGCAGGAGCAGGCACATAGACTTGGTTTAAAAGTAACGCTTGCACTGCCGTCTGAATATTTGGACGATGAGGAAATAATCGAGTCGGTAAAAAAAGACCATCAGGAATACGGCGATGAAATAGGAATTTGGATAAACCGCGCGGCGGCGCCTGGCAGTAAAGAATTTTCATGGCTATACAGTAGCGAAGAAAAACGCGCACTTGTAAAATATGCGATTGATACATGTAAGAAGAGATTTGGAGTTTATCCGAAATTTGTCGGCAACTATGTTTTAGACGCAGAGCTTTTGATGATGATAAAAGAATACTGCCCCCAAGTGAGCACAGTAGTTGCAGGGTGTTTTGAGGAAGGAACAAAGGTTTATCACGGTTGTAATAATTCGTGGTACCTGTTTTCCGAAGGTATGGCATGGGGAGCATGGTATCCGTCAAAAACACAGTCAATAAGACCGGCAAAGTCGGAAGAGGATTGGTCGGGAGTTGTTGCGGTTCCGCATCTTAGCAGGGATTTAGTATTGGCATATGAGGGCAGAAACGACTTTTTTGCAAGCCATCCTGCTAACGTTCAGAGGGGCTTGGCAAATAATGGTATAATGCATAATTACGATTATAATCTGATTGACCAGTATAGAATGCAGGATCTGTATAATGATGGAATTTCATATTATCAGGTTCATGTAAGTTCCGGATGGCTAAGCGGTAATCCTAATGTACAGGATGATGACGATATTACTCAGGCAATTTATACCCAGACTCTTGAATATTTAAAAATGCTAAAGACACAAAACAAAATACAGGATATGTATGTTAGTGAATTTGGTGAGTTTTACAAAAAAAATGTCCCGATAAATAAGCCGTCATTAGCGGTTGGAAAGGATATTTTATATGGCTCGGGAAAACAGTATTTTTGGTACCAGAGCCCTGATTTCAGGATTCTTTTTGATATACATCAGGGCGGTTCTATCGGCGACCTTCGTCCATATGCAGGAGAATTTGAATCACATACCGGTCCAATGTCTAAAATGCGTGAAATCAATACATATGGAGATAGTATAATTGGAGGTGCAGCATTTGAAAAAATTGATATTATGTGTAATCTTTTCAATCGCCCTTTTTATTCCGACAGCATATGCTGCCGGCACGCAGGTTTCGGTTAATTATTCCGATAAAACCATTACAGTAAGCGCTGATTTGGGAGATTACAGCCGTGAGCAGATTTGTTCGATTGTTGTTTCAAATTCTGACAGCATACAGGATATGGACGGGAATAATCTGAAAGATAACATATTCGCATTTGAACATTTTAGTGTAAACGCTGACGGAGTATTTTCAAAGACAATAAAGCTGTCGCGCGCATTTTATGGCGGTAAATATTATTTGTTTTTAAAAGCAGCCGATATGGAAACTCCTGAGGTGACAGAGTTTACTATCCTTGGAGGCGATACATTAAGCCGGTTTATCAGCGATATGAATTCTGGCGACAGCGAAAAAATTGCCGGGCTTTTGACACAGCAGGCAGATGCTTTAAATATTGATATTAGTGATTTGGAAGCATTATCTGTTGATTTGTGTGACAAGATGATAGAAATGAAAGCGAATCTTGACGGCGGAGTGTTTTCTTCCCTGGAAGATATAACAAATACGTATAAGGACAGTGCGATACTTGTATATGTTGAAAAGTGCAGTACAAGCGAGCTTTACACAGCGCTGGAAAAGTATAAGGATTATCTTGGTATAAGTACAGATAATCAAAATGTATCATACGAAAGTATAATTGATATTTTTTACGTAAACAAAAAACAGTCATACAGCAGCATTCAAGACGTGAAGACGGATGTGCGCGGGGCGCTGTATTACGAGAAAAAGAAGAAAGTACAAGATGAACGTGAAGACGGATGTGCGCGGGGCGCTGGCTGTGGCGGAGGTTAATGTATCAGGAAGAGGCGAGATGACAGCAGTGAGATCG
>CALXUL010000031.1 GCA_944391635.1 uncultured Clostridia bacterium
ACCGTTAAATGGCTTGAAGGGAGTGTCGGATTATGAATAACAGCGGCATTGGAGTGTTTGATTCAGGGCTTGGGGGACTTACTGCTGTAAAAAGCATTTGCCGCGAGCTTCCAAAAGAAGATATTGTCTATTTCGGGGATACTGGAAGACTTCCATATGGAACAAAAACAGAAGAAACTATTAAACAGTATGCCGCGGCAGATATTAGGTTTTTGCTTAGCCGTGATGTAAAACTTATAGTTATTGCCTGTGGTACGGCAAGTTCGGTTGCACTTTCGGATATGAGGAATATGTTTGATATTCCGATTGTAGGAGTGGTTGAGGCATCCTGTATGGCAGCCGTAAGAGCGTGCCGGAACGGAAAGATTGGCGTTATTGGCACTGCTGCAACGGTAAAGAGCGGGTCATATCTTAAAGGCATAAAAGCGCAGGATTCATCTATAGAAGTGTTTTCTAATCCTTGTCCATTGTTTGTTCCGCTGGTTGAGAACGGACATTTTGATACAGAGGTTACAAGACTTGTGGTTGAAGAATATTTACAGACAATGAAAGAAAATAATGTTGATACGCTGATACTTGGCTGTACACATTATCCCCTTCTTGAAAAAGCTGTTGCAAGATATATGGGTGATGGCGTGACCCTTATAAATCCTTGTGCTGAGCTTGCAGCAACACTGCCTGGGATTTTGGGCAAAGATAATTTAGCGTCTCGAAACCGCGGCGGTATTTGTGAAAATTATGTGAGCGATGACCCGGAGGGGTTTGCAGAGCTTGGTGGAGTATTTCTTGATAGAAAAATAGACGGTCAGGTGAAAAAAATTGACATTGAAAAGTATTGAGGATAATGCTATAATTAAGGTAAAGTCGAAACAAATAACTCCAGGTGATAAAGAAGTTATTGAATTTATAACCGAGGGGCGATTTTACAAAAGAGGAAGCCGTTTTTTTGTATTTTACCGTGAAAATGAACAGATGGGAATGGCAAATTGTACCGTTATGCTGATTATCGACGATAATAGTATTGTAATGCGCCGAAAAGGCGAATTTGAGCTTAAACTTACATATTCTGAAGGAAAGTCAGAGAGTGTTATTTATTATCTGCCTTATGGGATGATAAATATGACGCAGACAACACAGATGGTAAGAAGTAACATAAATAATAACGGTGGAAAGATAGAACTTGTGTATACCATGGACATTGACGGCAGAAAACAAAGAAACGAACTTGAAATAAATATAGAAAAAACCTGAGAGGTTGGTGATACCAATGAAATTTAGACGAGTGGTTGCTGCTGTGGCTGCAATGCTATGTATAAGTGTACCTGCTGGTGCTGTTGAAAATGATGAATCATCATATTTTGAGATTATGGCAAATTATGCGGCAAATCTGTATATTGATGAGTCGATTACAAAAGAAGAAATTATACAAAATGCAATTGAGGGCGTTTTAAAGGATAATCCTGAGCTTATGTACAGTATGATAAAGGAAGCATTTAGGAGTCTTGATGATTACAGCGAATTTTATACCGAAGAAGAGTTTAGACAGTATTATCAGCAGCTAAATAAGATGTTTTACGGAATGGGCATAATTATTGAACGGCGTGATAACAATGTAATAATAACAAGGCTGTATGATAACGGCGGAGCTAAGGCTGCCGGACTTCAGGAAGGAGATATATTGGTAGAGGTAGAAGGGAAACCTGTCGCTGACATGAGCCTTGAGCAGATTTCTGCTGAAGCCTCAGGCGAAGAGGGAACTTATGTAAATGTCAAGATTGACAGGGGCGGACAGCTTATGGATTTTAGCGTAGAACGCCGCAGGGTAGATGAAGCAACGGTAGGAGGCTTGATATTGCCCGGTGATATCGGATATATTGAAATAATAAGTTTTGCAGAAGGGACACCTGCTGAATTTGAGCAAGTGCTTGAAGGTTTTAAAAGCAAGAATGTTACAAATATTATTCTTGATTTAAGAAACAATCCCGGAGGAGTTCTGACATCGGTTGTAGCTGTTGCAAAACAGATAGTTCCAGAGGGAATTATTACTCAGACCATTTACCGCAACGAAGAAGAAAACGAGATATTCTATTCTGACCTTAAAGATTCGCCATATCATTTTGCAGTGCTTGTGAACGGCGATACCGCATCTGCGGCAGAGGTTTTATGCGGGGCTCTTCAGGATTCTGGAGCAGGATATGTAATAGGAGAAACGACATATGGTAAAGGAGTAATCCAGAATATTTTTAACCTACAAAGCGGTGATGCATTCAAAATAACAACAGGGCATTATCTTACAAGAAATGGTAACGACATTAACGGTGTGGGTATCCAGCCCAATGAATGGGTATCGAATATTAAGCAGCAAATTGATTTGTCAAGATACGAAACTTTTGATTATACAACAAAATGGCATGTCGGTGACAGTGGTAAAGGAGTGCTTGCTGCAAAACAGCGCCTGTCAATACTTGGGTATTATTTCGGTACAGTTGATGAAAACTTTGATACAGGTCTTGAAAATGCAGTCTATAAATTCCAGCAGGATACTGGTCTTTATCCTTATGGTGTACTTGATATTTCAACACAAGCCACTTTGGAAAATAAATTCTATGTTATTGATGAAATTATAGATGAACAGTTTTATAGTGCGTATGAATATTTCGGAGGTTCGCGCGCAGATTTGGAATAGTAAGCAAAATCATCTCATACGATAATGTATGAGGTGATTTTTTATGAAAAGATTTTTGTTCCTGCTTTTTGTAATGCTGCTTGTGCCGCGTGTATGCTATGCGCTTGATTTATCTGCAAAATATGCATGTGTTATGTCCTTGTCTGATGCTGAGGTGATTTATGAAAAAGACTCGCACGTCAAAGCTCCTATGGCGAGTACAACAAAAATGATGACGGCGCTTATTGCCGCAGAGTCTGAAAAATGGGATGAATTTGGTGAGGTATCGGTCAATGCTCAGAATCAGGAAGGGTCAAAAATATATCTTAAAGCTGGTGAGAAAATAAAAATATCTGAGCTTGTATGCGGACTTTTGCTAAATTCCGGAAATGATGCTGCTGTTGCAATTGCTGAAAATATTGGAGGCAGTACACAGGTTTTTGCGGAAATGATGACGAAACGCGCCAATGAGATTGGCGCTTGCGACACACAGTTTATGAACCCAAGCGGGCTTGATGAAGAGGGACATTATTCTACGGCATATGACCTTGCGCTGATAGGCAGAGAAGTTATTTTAAATGAAAGATTGTCCGAAATTGTAAAGACAAAAACAATGAAAATAGAGAATGCCGGCTCTGATATAACGTATCTTCAAAATCATAATAAATTGCTTTGGAATTATGACGGTGCAATAGGGATAAAAACAGGCTTTACAAAAAAGTCCGGCAGGTGCTTGGTGAGTGCTGTAAAACGCGGTGATGTTGTATTGGTTGCGGTTACGATAAACGCGCCGGACGATTGGAATGACCATAAAAAGCTGCTTGACTATGGGTTTGAAAAATGCAGTACAAAGACAGCTATTAAAAAGGGTGATACGCTTGCAAAAATAGAAGTGGTGGGAGAACATATTAATCTTGTATCGTCATCTGAAGTAAAGGCGATTAGCATAAATGGACGGATAAAGGAATGCGAGGTTGTACTCTATCGGGTAAAATCACCAGAAGCTCCGATAAATGCAGGAGAAAAGCTGGGTGAGGCAGAGGTATATCAGAATGGGTACTTAATTGGTACAGTAGAGCTTTTGTCAGATAGGGAAGTGTACGAAAATAAAGAAAAGGAGAGTATAATTAATAAAATTTTGTTATTTTTTAAAAATATCTTGCATTAAGTAAAAAAAAGGTATATAATATGCTCATAATTGCAGAGTAGATAGCAGAGCGTTAAGTGTTGCGTGAACGGGGAGTTGTCACGCAAACGAAAAGCCGTGTATGAACGGTCTTGCGGTTCGGCTGTCGCATCCCGCTGCCAAAATTGAGGCAAAAGAATAACACCTCTGTTTTAGTGGCTATGGACATTAATTTTATTTCGGAGGTGTTTTTTTCATGTTCAAAATTTCTGCAAAAAATTTATCACAATCTTTAAGACTTGCCACAATGGCTATGTTTGTGGCGCTTTATGTGGTGCTTTATGCGGTGAAAATACCCATAACGCCTGAGTCACGCATATCTGTTACATTTATACCGGTAGCGCTGTGCGGGTATTTATTAGGACCAGCTCCGGCAATGCTTGTAGGTGGTATAGGTGACATAGTAGCATTTTTCTTGTTTCCATCTGGAGCTTATTTTCCTGGCTTTACGGTATCAGCGATACTTTCGGGAATGGTTTATGGCTGCCTTCTTTATAAATCAAGCGGTTTGTCTATGAGGGTAAGAGTTGTAATTTCAAAAATAATTATAACTGTATGTATTAATATGATATTAAATACGTTATGGACGGCAATACTATACGAGAAGGCTTTTTTTGTTCTATTATTCTCGAGAGTACTAAAAAACTTGATAACAATGCCATTTCAAATAATAATTACTATAATATTTATAGATATTATGGCAAAATGCGGAGTCACAAAAAAGTACTTATAAAGTATGATTATTTTTGTTAAATATGCCAAAAGTAAAAATGATGTCAAATTTCCTTGAAAAACAAATGATGGTGTGGTAATATAATTATGTAAACTTGATTAACTCTTGTATACATAAGGAGGAAAAAATGGAACAGAATAAGGACGCGGAAAATCAGATTTTCGGGAAATTAAGTATAATCAGTATGCGCGGATGCGAGGAGATAACCAGTAAAATTGACTGGTATCTAAAGCAGTTTCGCAAGGAATACGAAGATGAGGAAACGTATGTTACGCATATAACATGCCCAAGATTTGGTACAGGCGAGGGAAAATGTGTTATTCGAGAAACTGTCAGAGGTCATGATGTATATATAATTTCCGACATTTTTAATTATGGCGTAACTTATAAGATGTATGAAAAAGAGAACCATATGAGTCCTGATGACCACTATCAGGATTTAAAAAGGATAATTGCGGCAATTAGCGGCAAGGCAAGACGTATTACAGTAATAATGCCAATGCTTTATGAAGGCCGTCAGCATCGTCGTTCAGCCCGTGAATCTTTAGATTGCGCGCTTGCTTTGCAGGAGCTTGTGCATATGGGTGTTGCTAATATTCTGACATTTGACGCGCATGATGCAAGAGTACAAAACGCTATTCCTATTTCTGGATTTGATGATGTGCAGACGACTTATCAAATGATAAAAGCATTAACAAGAGCAGTGCCAGATATTAAATTTGATAAGGAATCAACAATAGTTATCTCTCCTGATGAGGGCGGAATGCATAGATGTATGTACTATTCATCCGTTCTTGGATTGGATTTGGGCATGTATTATAAAAGGCGGAATTATTCCGTTATTATAGATGGCAAAAATCCGATAGAAGAGCATGTGTATCTTGGCAGAGATGTAAGCGGAAAAGATGTAATGATTGTTGATGATATGATATCCAGCGGAGAATCAGTGCTGGATATTGCTGAAAAACTGAAGAAACAGGGTGCAAAGAGAATATTTGTATTTACTGCATTTGGTTTGTTCGTTAATGGTCTTTCTAAATTTGATGCAGCATATGAAAAGGGCGAAATCACAAAAGTGTTTACCACCAATCTTGTATACAGAACACCTGAGTTATTAAAACGTGATTGGTACTATGAAGTTGATATGACAAAGTATATTTCACTTATTATTGATACATTAAACCATGATAATACAATAAGTCAGTTGCTTGTTCCGGTTGTTCGTATTAAGAAGTTGATGGAAAAAATAGGTCAGGCTCCTAAGGAATAATAAATTAAAATGAAAAGAGGCAGGATAACGTGTATTCGTTATTCCTGCCTTTTTATGTATTAATAAAATACAAGAAAATATTATAAAAGTCCCCTTTGGCGAACCTCATAGATTATCTTTGCCATATCGCCGCGGGTGAATAAGTCCATTGTTTCGGCTTGTTCTGCGGTAAGGATTCCGCGCTCGATTAGAATGTCGGTCGCACTCTGCCAGTCAAAATCATTTTCGCCCATTGCACGCAGTATCATACTTGAAAATTCTGTCGCAGTAACTTTTTTATCAGGGGCAAAAAGGTTGTCACCTACGCCGTATATCAGCCCAAGGCTGTATGCGTTTTGCGCCGCGCCGTAGCCCCAATGTGTGGGCGCCACATCGGTAAA
>CALXUL010000032.1 GCA_944391635.1 uncultured Clostridia bacterium
TCACATCATATGAAAATATTATGTGATTCTGAAATTGTGGAAAGCAGAAAAGAGGGAAAATGGACGCATTACAGGATTTCTGAAGAAGGTCGAAATCATGCCATGAAACTTCTTGATAAAATAACAAAAACAGTTGATACAGAAACTACAAGTTGAAATATAAAGTCATTTATAAAATGGCTTTTATTAAAGTGATAAATATAGATATATTTGAATATGTATATATGAGAAGGAGGCGTTAATATATGCAGATAGTACAAATGGGGTGGAATTTTTTTCAGAACGAAGTTCTTGGTATGAGGTGGCTTAATAGGCTGATAAAGACATTGCTTGAACTTTGTGGATTGGACACGAGCGGGAAAATCGGCGGAAGTGTTTTGTTTTTTCTGTATGATATGATAAAAATCATGGTGTTACTCGGTGTTTTAATTCTTCTGATTTCTTATATTCAGAGTTATTTTCCGCCTGAACGCACGAAAAAAATTCTCGGTAGATTTCATGGAATATGGGCAAACTGTATTGCAGCCCTGCTCGGAACGGTCACGCCGTTCTGCTCCTGTTCTTCTATTCCATTGTTTATCGGATTTACAAGTGCAGGACTGCCGCTTGGTGTTACATTTTCATTTTTGATTTCTTCGCCTATGGTTGATCTTGGTTCTCTTGTGCTCCTAATGAGCATTTTCGGTTGGAAGGTCGCAGTCCTTTATGTTCTTCTCGGACTTGTGATAGCCGTTGTTGGAGGTACGCTGATTGAAAAAATGCACCTTGAAAATCAGGTAGAAGAATTTATACGAAACGCTAATACCCTTGATGTTCCACAGGAAGAACTATATTTTAAAGACAGAATAAAGTATGCTTGGGAACAGGTTGTTTCCACAGTAAAAAAAGTTTTTCCCTACGTTCTTATCGGTGTAGGTATTGGTGCGGTAATTCATAACTGGATACCCGAAGAATTTATTGTCAAGGTACTCGGCGACAACAATCCGTTTGGTGTTGTAATTGCTACCATTGCGGGCATTCCAATGTATGCAGATATTTTTGGTACGATTCCGATTGCTGAAGCGTTGCTTGGGAAAGGGGCATTGCTTGGCGTGGTATTATCATTTATGATGGGGGTTACCACATTGTCACTCCCGTCAATAATCATGTTGAAGAAAGCGATTAAGCCGAAGCTACTTGCTGTCTTTATTGGTATTTGTACGGTTGGTATCATTCTTGTTGGATATTTCTTTAATGCGGTTCAATCTATTTTAATATAATTTATGGAGGAAAAAGAAAATGAGCTTATTTAATTTTGGAAAGAAAAAAGAGGAAACAAAGGTTTGTTCTTGCAGCTGTAACTGTTCGTCTTTGGGAGAAAATGAAGAAGTTAAATCTTCATGCTGTTCACAAACAGGAACGAAAAATATTAAAGTGCTTGGTGCGGGCTGTAAATCATGCCACGAACTTTACGAAAACACACAAAAAGCTGTCAAAAATATGGGATTAGATACAGGAGTAGAATACATCACCGATATGCAAAAGGTTATGTCTTATGGAGCAATGAGTATGCCAGTACTTGTAGTAAATGAAAAGGTTGTTTCTATGGGAAAAGTATTGAAACCCAAAGATATAGAAAAGCTACTCCATAGCGTTGAGGATTAAGATATGGCAAAGAAAAAAGTAGCATTTATTTGCGTTCATAATTCCTGCCGGAGTCAGATAGCGGAAGCTCTTGGAAAGCACATTGCCGCAGATGTTTTTGACAGCTATTCGGCAGGAACTAAAATAAAGCCGCAAATCAATCAGGACGCTGTGCGGCTGATGAAACAACTTTACGGGATTGATATGCAACAGCAGTATTCAAAATTGATTTCGGAAATTCCTGTCCCTGATATCGCAATCTCAATGGGCTGCGATGTGGGATGCCCTTATATTGGCAGGGATTTTGATGATAATTGGGAAATTCCTGACCCAACAGGAATGCCTGATGAAATTTTCAAAAGAGTTATTTCCCAAATTGAAAAACGAATTATGGATTTAAAAATTAAATTAATAACTTAAAAAAACGAGCTGAAATTAACATAAAGTTGATTTCAGCTCGTTCGTTAATTATTACTTGATTTTACAGTCTTTAATATGTGGGTGTGATTTATTCTATCTAATTTAAATTGCGTGACAAGATAGAGGGGTTATCATAAAATTCCATAGTAGATTTGTTGTATTTAACAGAATGCAGCTCATGTGACGGATCATTAGCATCTCCATAATTTAAGATTAAAGTATCCCCTGTATTTTCTATTTCAGTGATTGATGCGCGTGTTCTTATTAAATAGCAGTAAGCGCTTTTGTTATTCTTATAATCATAAATATGTATATCACTGTGTGCTTGTGTTGAAAAATAAACATAATAAGCACAAATAATTAAATTATCATCAAACAATAGATTTGCATTCGATAAATCTGTATCTATGGGGTCGCTCAATTGTGTGCCGTCTCTCGTATTTTCATCATTAAGGAAATCTATTTTTTGTAATACTACAGATGCCTGCCGGCGAGATTCATTAATTTGAGTGCATCGTAAAAAATAAATTGAGTCATCTGTTACCTTATAGCACTTATCATTTGGTATGCGGTATATTCTTTCATTACCATGCAAGGAAGGTTCCTTTACCGATAAATAAAGGCGGTCATCAATTTTTTTGATAGAATATTCCCAGGTATTTCCATTGAGGTCTTCTTTACTAACCAAATTTTTCCCGCCAGTTGAGCTTTCATAGTTATCATAAGCATAAACCGTTTTTAATTCATCATTATAGGTTACTATATAGCCTAAAGATTCTGCCATCATTCTTAAAGGCACATATGTAGTATCCTTATAGCAGATACTTCCCGGCATTTCTTCGCCGGTAGAATAGCGGATATTTTCACCAAGCTGAATTCTATCTACTCCATTAACACTTATTCTAAAAGTATTAAACGAGAAACCAAACTCATCAGCGCTTGCAAAGGATAACATTAGAATAAACGTGATAACAGAGCCGGTTATAATACCTAAGATGTACTTTTTGTTTTTCATAGAATCCCTTCTTTCGTATAATTTAGTTTCATAAATAGAGTTTGGC
>CALXUL010000033.1 GCA_944391635.1 uncultured Clostridia bacterium
TCTGGAAAACGGCCTCTGGTGGAAGGTGGAAAAGACAATCCATACCCATGACAGTGCCGGTGTGATTCCCCAGTGGCTTACGGTACAGCCGGAGGCGGTTCTTCTTTTGCGTGGGGAGTAAGCCATCCTGCGCCGGCGAGCAGTCCTCCAGCCCTCCCATACAGGTGTGGCGGCGCATTTGGCATCCCTGAACGAATGCCGCCTGTCCGGCGGCAGGATTTTCAGCGTAAAAGGGGCAGTTCCAGTCGTGGTTTTCCGGCTTTGGAAGCGGTATGTTTATTGTTTCGTATTCGAAAAGGACAGATTATGCGTAAACCGTATAGTCTGTTCTTTTTTTGTCTTTTCGGCAGATTCAGGCAGCAAGTTACTGTGAAAGTTCAGCCGCCGGATGGGCGGCGTGGAATCAGGGATGCTGAATGCGTTGTATTTAGAATTTCAATTAACTGGAACAGAGGGTAAGACGTTAGTTGTCTACTTTTCTGCAACAGGAAATACAGAACGTGTGGCTGAGATGATTGCAGAGACAACAGGTGGCGACTTGTTTGAACTGGAACTTTCTGATCCCTATACAGATGAAGATTTAAACTATAATGATGAGAACAGCCGCGTTTCGCAGGAGTATGCAGATGAGAGTCTGAGGAATGTGGAACTTGTTGCTACAACGGCGGAAGGGTTCGATGAGTACGAAAATGTCTTTGTAGGGTATCCCGTATGGTGGGGGATTGCCGCATGGCCGGTAAATACCTTTATAGAGGCAAATGATTTTACAGGGAAAACGGTGATTCCGTTCTGCACATCTGCCAGCTCTGGATTGGGTGAAAGTGGTGAATTGTTGGCTGAATTGGCAGGGACTGGAGAGTGGCTGGAAGGAATGAGATTTCGGTCTGGGGCTTCGGAAGAAGATGTTGTGACCTGGGTGGAGAGCTTGGGGCTGTAATAGAATAGGGAAATCCAGGATGAGGCATGATTCAAAAGTGGATCATGCCATTTATAATTCAAAAGATATGTCTATAAAATTATCGATTGTTTTCTATTTGATCCAATATGTGAACAGAATTTTTTGCTTTTTGGAAGCTAGCTTTTTCCATGGATAAACCTAAAGTATGTGAACTTAAGCAATGTGGAAAGGAATTGCAGAAATTCATTAAGTGGTTTAAAATATATATAGTATTTGCAAAAGAATATTCTTAATGAATTTAAGTGATTTCAAATAGGGAGGAATGGGTGTAATTATGAAATACTCAGAGCAGACACTGCAGAAGTGGACAGCTCCTTTGTCGCAGACTGAAGAACAGAGAGCTAATAATGCCATAAAAATGATAAAAACGGCAATTAATGAAAATGAAAACTTGAAATCAATGGAAATTGAAGTCTTTACTCAAGGCTCCTACGCAAACAATACAAATGTTCGTGCTGAAAGTGACGTGGATGTTTGTGTTATGCTTAAAGATATCTTTCATGAAAAATACCCAGAAGGAAAGAAAAGGGAAGATTATGGATTTGATGCCGCCGATATGACATTTAGACAGTATCGTGACTTAATAAAGAAAGCTCTTCAAGATAAGTTTCAGGCGGATTATGTATATGACGGTAATAAATCTTTAAAAATAAATGAAAATACATACCATGTTCAGGCCGATGTTGTACCTGCTTTTCAACTTCGTAATTATTATTACTGGGGAAGTACAGATCCGAACAAATATATCGAAGGAACGTGGTTCGTTGCCAAAGACGGAAAAGAGGTATCAAATTATCCGAAAAGACATATTAAAAATGGAGTCAATAAGAATAACGCAACAAATTATAAGTACAAAAAACTTGTTCGAATCATGAAGCATATTAAAAACAATATGGTAGAGGATAAGATGGCAGATAGAAATAAAATCACTTCGTTCTTGGTAGAGTGTCTTGTTTATCAGATACCAAATAATATAATAACTGGTTGTTCTACTTGGACAGAAACAGTTCGCCAAGCAATTATTTTTCTTTACAATGAGATTGATGAGGGGCGTCACAAGGAATGGTGTGAAGTTAGTGATATGCTGTATTTATTCCGTGGAATAAAATGGACTGATTTGGATGCAAAGCAGTGGCTATATGATGCATGGAATTATCTTGAATATGGAGAGTAATCTATGAGTGAAGCGGCAAAGAAGTTTATTAATATAGCTATATGGGTTACCATTATCCTATTTGCTTTGCGCTGCTGGCTCGATTGGGAAAATCTTAGTGCAGCAGTGAGTGGATATAAGATCATAGAGTGTGGATACTCTGTTTATGGTTATGCAGGCGAGGCTATTGGAGCTGCAACGATTTTTATGGCACTTTTTAATAAGTGGTTATGGAAATTTAAGGTTTTTAATTGGATCAGGGGTGGAATGCCGATTCTTTCAAAAAAATATACGGGTACCATCACTTTTGTGTGGAATGAAAAGAAACAAACACGAATTTCGAAGATAGAGATTGAACAGACATTTCTTAAGGTCACTGTTAAATTGGGGACTGATGAAAGTTCAAGTAATTCTGTAACGGCTACGATTGAGACAATTAATAATGAGAAGCAGCTCGTTTATACTTATTTGAACACACCAAAAGCAGAACTTCAGAGTAGAAGTGAGATTCATTATGGAACAGCTATGTTGAGAGTCGATAATCCAGAAAGGCTTACGGGTAATTATTATACAAGTCGTCTTACAAGAGGATCTATGGACTTTAAAGCGGACTAAAATAGGATGATGAAAATATCTAATTGGCGTTTAATGAGGGGATAAAATGAATTTACTTAGGTTGTGGTATGTAGATGAAGATTATTTAAATAGTTTGTATAATCAAATTTCGGAAAATGTTACACAAATACACATTACTGAGGGGAAAAGTTCAGATAAAGAGGGTACTCTGATTTTTGATATCGGGAAAATAATAAGTAGTTTTAAATTTCCTATAGGCATATCTTTAAGAACAAGATATGAAATCGGAAAAAATGTGATTAAAGAAAAAACAATTACTCCTTCTGTAGAATATAAGATTCAAAAAATTCAAGATTATATTAAGGATAAATATAAATTAAAAGAAATCGTGAAGTATGATTCGGAAGTTCGAGGAATCGTTTGGATTTCAGATATGTTTACATTGTTAGAATTGTATTACCAAGGAAACAAAGATAAGAATCTAATTCATAAACCAAATTTTATTGAAAAGCCCAGCGAGTTAGTTTGGCATATGCATTGGTCTATGAAAGTAGATAATTCAAAGCGTCATTATGAAAATAGTCCGGAGCTGATAAAAGATGTTTCTGTTGAAATGTTTTTAGGTGGAGATAAGATAAAAAGAAACATTAAGCATATAACAACGGCAATAGAGAAATATCACCCATTTGATTTTAATATTATTGGTGATTTTTGTAAAATAGACAATTGTACATATACATTAAAGCCTATTATTATTTATCAGGATAACAGCAATATGTAACCTTTTATATCTTTGCATGACGAGGTGGTTATGTGTCTGTTGAAAAATTCCTTCAAAAATTTTGCACTGACGAAATATATTTACAAGATAATTATAGGGGATTACTTCGAATTGCTCAAAATTATGAAGTGATTCTGACAGCGTTATTTGAATTACCGGAAGAAATTCCTTGGTACGCTATTCATTTTGTATTAAATGGATTGCTTGATGAATATGGACAAGTATTTAGTAGTAAAGTTGCGACAATTACAAAAGGCTCATAGTCTTTAGAATTTACCTCATATGGCACACCGGGAATTCTGCTAGATGGAATAAGATGCTATTTTTTGAGAGATAATTATAGTATAGCTGCGTTTTTTGAAATCCCTTTAACAGATGAAAATAGCATTTTAAGGTATGTTACTCGTAATTTTTTTCTAAAATGATTGATAATATTATGTACTATTCTAGAGAAAATATAAAAACAAATGGAGGCTATTTATGAGTGATAATTTGATTTACCATTACTGTAGTGTTGAAACTTTTTTAAATATTGTTAGAAATCATACATTGCGTTTGTCGGATTTGTGCAAATCTACAGACAAATTAGAATTAAAATCGCTGATGGATGTTGTTAAAGAGAAGGTAATGGAAAACTATAAAAAGTCCCAAGATCTTTACGGATCAATTATATATGGTGTTAATACAGATGATGCCTTTTCCTATATGCTTCAAATGGTTACATCACAAATAATTAGCGATACAGATCAAATGCTATTTGGAGTATGCTTTTCAGAAGAAGGTGATTTACTGGAACAGTGGAGAGAATATGCAGATAAAGGCAATGGCTTGGCAATAGGATTTGAGCGGAATTGGTTCGAGAATTTATGTAAAGACAGTGAAATGTTTAAATTTGCAAAGGTCAAATATGGATATAAGGAAAAAGAAGATACAGTAGTTGAGAAATTGGCTTTATCGATTTATGAAAACATGATTTTTGCAATTGGAAATGGAGAAGTGAGTAAGTTTTTGGACGGAACGTATTCCTCCAGCTTTCCTGTTATGTATGATAAAATGGAAATTTACCAAGATTCGATTTTTGTTAAGAGAGAGGAATATTGTAATGAAAAAGAATGGCGTTTAATTATAAATGATGAGGATACATATAAGACATATGATGATTGGTGTGAATATTATAATTGGTCCAAAGGCGATGCTGAAAAGAGTGAATATATTTTTCAAAAATTAATTCCTAACGGTATGGAATTTATGGTTAGGAATGGAAAAATTGTGCCGTATCTTGATATGAAATATGATTTGGATGAGGATAGCATACCGGTTAAAGAAATCATAATCGGACCAAGTTGTAAAGTAGATAAATTAGATATTTTTCATTTATTGGAATTCTTTGGATTTGATGGAAATAAAATAAATGTAGAAAAATCTAAATCGTCATATGGGTTATAATTAAAAGAAAAATCATTTATTAGCTACTTAAATTAAAAAGGTATAATTAGACAAAGCCAGCGATTCAAGTAAAAACCAAAGAATCACTGGCAGTAAAGAATGTCCGTGTGTACAAAAGGATGATATGGCTCAGATTTATCCGGCAGTAAAGGAATGTGATGTGGTGGTACTGGCAACTCCGCTTTACTACTGGAATATGAGCGGCCAGATCAGAACCGCTGTTGACCGTTTGTTTGCTTTAGAGGAAGGCGATGGCAACCTTCTCAGAGGACATGACCGGGCCTCCGCTCTGCTGATGGCCGCAGAAGGTCATGGATTTGAGGACGTACTTACCTATTACGATCATCTGATGGAACATTTGCGCTGGAAAAATCTCGGCCATGTTCTTGCAGGCGGGAATATGAGCGTGGGGGATATCAAAGACAAACCTGAAATCCGGCAGGCGTATGAACTGGGGAAATCTATTCAGTAAATGCGGCATCTTTCAGAGGGAATTATGAGGGCAGCAGAAATAAAATCTGCTGCCCTTATACATTTTCTATGGACGGAAACAAAAAGTAATAGCGAGTATGATCAGAGACAGGTTCAGCCACGGAAAAGTACCGCCCGGTGAATATTCCGGAGCGTTTTCCATCACCAATCCGGTATTAAGAAATCATGATTCCGGAGAACGGAAATCAGCGAATACATGGTATTCTATGAGACTTGATTTATCAAGGCTGCAAGCACCGCCAGTGGCGGCAAGGCCTTGATAAATCAAGTCTCATAGAATAATGAGTAATTAAGCTGATTTAAGGCGATTTCCTCTTTCTGGACTGGTGATTTCCAAAACACCGGACAGGCGCTTTCAGTGCACCGGTATATCCACCCGGAAAAAGGGCCATATCATTGTAACTTCTTCGGTGGCGGGAACCAGATCTGTTCCGGGAAATGCGGTATATGCAGGGACAAAGCATTTTGTCCGGGCCATGCTGGATTCTTTCCGCGCAGAATCTGTTATGGAAGGAACGCATATCCGTACCACTCTCATCTATCCAGGAGCCATAAAAACGGAACTCCTTAACACCATCGCCCCATCGGAGACAAAGAAAATGGTCGAAGAATTTTACAGAAATACGGCACTGGAATCGCAGGTCATTGCGGAGGCGGTTTTGTATGCGGTCTCACAGCCGGATAATGTTGATATTTCGGACCTGGTGGTACGTCCCAGCATGGAAAGCTGACCAGCCATGACGAAAAAAGCTCTGAACAGCGGATCATTCCGCCGTCAGAGCTTTTTTGGTATCGTTAACAGAAAATGTTCGCCAGCAGCCGCGTGTTCCCGGGATTAATTGTGTGAGACCGGACACCGGCTATACGGCTT
>CALXUL010000034.1 GCA_944391635.1 uncultured Clostridia bacterium
CTTTAATAAAATACAGTAATTCTGTATGTCCATGCCAATGTATATCAAACCAGCCTCTGCCCGTGTATCGCCTTAACCGCAGAGGAAAATTATCAGTTTCATCCGGTATAAATTCATAATTTTCAAGCATATTAGATCCTCATAAAAGCAAAATCGTGCTAATTAATAGCAAATATATTATTGTCAGTATAACAACAAAATTATATAATGTCAATCATAAAATGTCAATTAAAAGGAGTGGTTCTATGAAACTTGGTGTTATTATACCTCTTAATAACAATGTTGATGCCGAATTTTCGCGACTTAACCAGCTCGGATTTGAAACCTGCCAGCTAAACTGCTGGGACGATTCTTTATTTACTGATGAAAACGCAAATAAAGTTATATCCGCAGCAAAAAAATACGGCATAACAATATCCGCACTTTGGTGTGGCTGGCAAGGTCCTGCCGTATGGGATTTTTATGACGGTCCGCTGACGCTTGGGCTGGTCCCATCCGAGTATCGCGCAATACGTACAAAAAATCTTATGACTGGAGTGGATTTTGCCGAAAAAATAAATGTTACTGACATTGTAACGCATGCAGGATTTCTTCCTGAAGTTCCAGCATCAAGCCAATACAACGAGGTAATAAGCGTCATAAGATATTTAGCTCAATATTGCAAATCGAAACATAAGTATTTTGTATTTGAAACCGGGCAGGAAACTCCTGTGACTCTGAAGCGTGCAATAGAAGACATTGGCACTGATAATTTAGGCATCAATTTAGACCCTGCCAACCTTATTTTATATGGCAAGGCAAATCCCATCGATGCCATAGATGTCTTTGGTAGATATATACGCGGAGTACATGCAAAAGATGGTTTTTATCCAACCGATGGTAAAAATCTCGGTATTGAAGTTCCGGTAGGTGAAGGCCTTGTTAATTTTCCGTTGCTTATATCAAAGTTAAAGAAATTCGGATATGACGGTGCAATTACTATTGAACGCGAAATCAGCGGTGAAAAACAAATTGCTGATATTATCAAAGCAAAAACCTTCTTAGAAAAAATTATTGAACAGGAGGATATAAGATGCTAAAAGGAGCATTAATTGGTATCGGCGGCATGGGAAGTGTACATTACGCCAAGTACGAACATATAAGTGACGTACAGCTGTGTGCTGTTTGTGATGTCAGAACCGATATGGCAAAAGAAAAAACCGCCAACAAAAACATTAATATATATTCTGACTATCAAAAAATGATAGAACAGGAAAAACTTGATTTCATAGATATTTGTACGCCGAGTTACCTTCACGCAGAAATGTCTGTGTTTGCACTTTCGCACGGTATTAACGTTTTATGCGAAAAGCCAATGGTCCTCAATACTAAAGACGGAAAACTTGTGCAAGACGCAATTGATAAGAGCAGCAAAATATTTATGACAGCGCATGTAGTAAGATTTATGAAACCATATATCTTTCTTAAAGATGCAATAACTTCAAACCGCCTCGGAGCACCTATACATATCCATTTTTCACGTATAAGCAATACTCCTACCTGGAGTTGGAATAATTGGATGCTTAATAAAAACCATAGCGGTCTTACCCCATTTGATCTTAATATTCACGATGTTGACTTTATACAGTATGTATTTGGACTTCCTAAGTCTATTAAATCAGCATATCATGAACTTGATAAAGATACAGATTATATACATTCCGACTATATATATGATGGTTTTGTAGTTTCCGCTGAAGCAGCTTGGTACAATTCACCTGTTGAATTTGACGCATCATACCGCGCAGTATTTGAAAATGGGTATATTACATATAAAGATGGAAAATTAACAGAGAACGGCAACATTATAAATCTTGACGCAAATGACAAAAAAGAAGCAACAGGTATAAATATTACCGAAACTGACGGGTATGGGGATGAAATACAATATTTCATAAATTGTATTAAAGATTCTGTAAAACCTTCAATAGTAACACCAAAAAGCTCATTTAACAGCGTAAAACTTATTGAAGATACAATATGTGTAAGCGAAAAAATATAACCAAAAGGCAGCTATACGAATACAGTATCGCTGCCTTATTACATAATACCATTTTAAAAGCTTTTTTAGTGTCTAAAAACAATATATTACGAGTTTTTTTGTATTAATAGTACAATTTTTCCATAATTTTAGGTATATTTATACAATTTTTGTTAATGTTGACTATGAAAATATTGACAACTAAAATATTTGGTGATATAATGTTCTAAATTGTAACAAGAGCATAACGAGGAAAAAAATGGATAAACATAGCGAAAAAGATTTATGCAGACTTTCTGATGAGCAAATTTCTGTGCTTGCAAAAAAAGGCAGCGCATCTGCAATGGATCACCTAATAGCCAGGTATCGTAATTATGTCTATAAGACAGCCAGCTCATACTTTGTACGCGGCGGCGACCGCGAGGATATTGTACAAGAAGGTATGATAGGTCTTTACAAGGCCGTGCGTGATTTTGACCCGTCACTTTCTGTAAATTTTTCTGTTTTTGCCGCAACATGCATTAAACGTCAAATTTTAACCGCTGTTAAGGCTTCGACCAGGAAAAAGCATCTACCGCTAAATTCATACGTTTCTCTTTCTGATTTTAATGCAGATTCAAACGCAGCACCTCCTGAAAAAACCGAACCGTTATCTATGGTGTTGGATCAGGAATACCGCCGCAGAGTTTCGGTTAAAATCAGCCAGCTTCTAAGCAAGCTTGAGCTCAGAGTTCTTTACTATTATATAAGCGGTATGTCATATTCCGAAATTGCTTCCCTAATCGGCAAAGATCCCAAGGCAGTTGATAATGCAATTTATCGGATAAAAAAGAAACTGCTTTTTCTGTTGTATCGTAATGACGAATAAATCCGTCTGTAGCTTAAAGTAAAGCGGTGATACGATATGGGTGCAAGTCCCATCGGGCGGTATGGTATAACTAAATTATTTCAAAGTGAGGGAAATATTATGTACGAAGATAAGACACTGGTTTGTAAAGACTGTGGAAAGGAATTTGTCTTTACGGCAGGCGAGCAGGAATTTTACGCAGAAAAAGGGTTCCAGAATGAACCGCTTCGCTGTAAAGAATGCCGTGTGGCTCGCAAAAATTCACAAAAGCAAAAAGAATACTATGAAATTGTATGCGCTGACTGCGGAAAGGTTGATAAGGTTCCGTTCCTGCCAAAGAACGATAAGCCTGTTTACTGCAGCGAGTGCTACGAAAATCACAAATAATTCCCTGCTTTGTTATAACGGGGAGGCATAACACATTGTCACGATTGTATCACCGCGATATATGGGGTTTACATATAGGACTACTATAATTATCCTATAAACTAATTACCAGACCATTAAAACATCTCTTTTGGACACCAGTTGCTGTGTTAAAAGAGATGTTTTTTAATAGATAAAAAAACATTTCATCAAAATATTCGCACCATCAACCTTTTTTTTATAAAAGTTCTCTAAGTTTATCTAAAAATGCCTCTTCTCCAAATGTATTAATTTTGAAAAACATCGCCTGACTTCCGCCCGCTGTAATAGCTGACAGATGAATAGTATTATCTTCCCCCTGGAACAATGTAACGCTTAAACTTACGCGATTTGACCCTGTCCAGCTGAAACGTTCAAAAACACGAACACTACACCTCGCACCGCCGCTTTGAAAATCACTTGAATTTTCAAGTGATGCTGATATGCTTCCATTTAATATTCCATTTTCTATTTTATTAAGTATCTGATTAAAATCCCCATATACAATTTGTTCTAATTTAGCCATATTGCACCTCACAAATTTTCTCTGATGCCCATCTAAATAACATTTCAGAATATTTTTTAAAA
>CALXUL010000035.1 GCA_944391635.1 uncultured Clostridia bacterium
CGTTAGGCGAGGTTTTGCCTGTAAAGCTCATTTCGCCATTTATGCCCGAAAGTGCGGTATCGGATATCTTTGCCGATACAGTTACTCCATTCACAGCAAGACAACCTATCAGCATTGCAGCGCATACTCTTTTCTTAAAATTCATTTTATACTTTCCTCCTATAATCGTAATATTGTCCTATCACTTGATTCCACTCATAGTAAATCCATTCATACACAGCAAGACAACCTATCAGCATTGCAGCGCATGCTCTTTTCTTAAAATTCATTTTATACTTTCCTCCATAGTTTCAACTAACCCTTAATACCGCTCATTGTGAAACCGTTCATAATTTGCTTTTGGAAAATAACAAAGACTATTGCCGGCGGGATAATTGAAAATGTTATCGCAAGCAGCAACGTATTTATGCCTATCGATGTATTACCTTGCATTGCATAAATTTTAACCATGATAGTCTGTACATCTACATCCTTTAATACCATATACGGCCAGAAGAAATCGCCCCATGCACCGCTGAAGGACATAATCGCCGTTGTCGCTATAATAGGCTTTGACAATGGCGCGACAACATGTATAAATGCACCAAAATCTCCGCAGCCGTCCAGTTTTGCAGCTTCAAGCAGCGAACTTGGCAAGCTGTTAAAGAAACTCTTGTACAAAATTACAAAATACGCATTTGCTCCTGCCATAAGCCACATAGGCCAATTTGTATTAAGTAAATTTATACCAAGAACAGGAAAACTTATAATATTCTTATACACCGGCGCCATGCAGACTGTTGTCGGTATCATATATGTAGCTAACACAATCGAAAATACTATCGCTCCCCCTTTTACATGCAGCTTTGATAATGAATATCCCATAAATCCGTTTATGACAATGCTGAAAACAATGCTCCCTGCGCAAAGTTTTATTGTATTCCAGTAAAGTTTTATAAAATCATATTGCCTGAACAATTCGGGTATAGCTTCAAAATGAAAGCTTTTCGGCCATAATGTCGGAGGTACACTGTAAAATTCATCAAGACTTTTCAATGATGATACCAATACCCATACCACCGGCAAAATACATATAACAGCCACAAGAATAAGCAGAGCTATCATAGTCCAATATATAACCTTATTGGAGGTTTTCTTATAATTAATATTACTGATTAAACCGTTTCTTGCCATAATCTCACTCTACCTCCGATCTCTGTTTCTTTTCGCCGGTTATCTTAAAGTAAACAATCGAAAAACCGCAGAGAATTACCGCTATAATCATTCCGAGCGCTGTCGAACGTCCAACCTGCATATATGAGAACGCATAATTATACGCTGTAAGCATTATCGAAGTTGAAGCATTGTTCGGTCCTCCACCCGTCATTGCAAGAGGTTCTTGGAACACCTTGAATACTCCCATTATCTGCAGCAACAATAGCATTTTTAACATTCCCGATACATGAGGAAAGGTTACATATCGAATTTTATTGAAAAAGCCCGCTCCATCTATCTCTGCCGCCTCATATAAAGAATTATCTATGGATTGCAGAGATGCAAGATATATAAGTGTAGTGGAACCGAACGCCGCCCATGTCATTGTAAAGACAATCAGCGGTATTGTCATAGATGGATTTTGAAGCCATTGAAGCGGCTCTATGCCGAACTTTCCCAAAATCATATTTAAAAATCCGTTTGCATCCGGCTGAAAAAGAATTTTCCACATAATAGACGTAACAATTCCCGGTATGATACAGGGAAAATACGTCGCAAATCTGAAAAATGTTTTTCCTCTCACAACCTCGTTCAGCATTGTTGCTATAATAAGCGGTGTAAAACCGCCGATTAAAACCGACCAAAAACAATATTTTGCCGAGTTTAAAATCGATTTCAAAAACAACGAATCCGTAATAACATCCTTGTAATTTTGTAATCCCACAAATTTTACCGCTTCAAAACCCTGTGTTTCAAAAAAAGACATATATGCTCCTACAATAATGGGTTGAATTACAAACACAATAAAGCAGATGCAACCGGGCAGCATTAAAAGCCACCCGATAATATTGCGTTTTACTTTTTCGGACATAATCGAACTGCGTGCTTTAATATTTTTTACAGTTGAAATGTCTGATTTCATTTTTCTCCCCTCCGACTAATTATTTTTATCAAGAAAGTCCTTCTGGAAATTATCGTTGACTTTCTTTACAAGCGCCGGAATATCCGTATCTTTATTAGTAAGAACCTCCTGAAGCATCGGTGAAAGAACTCCGTAAAGCTGCTGTGCATCAACAGGTTCTTCAGCCTTTAATATAAGGGTATCAGAATATGCAGTGTTCCAAATTTTCTTGTCAACATTTATATATTCCGCTTTTGCATCATTGATTTGTTCTATGCGATCAGCATGTTTATATATCGAAAATTCATCCTCCACAACAGCCAGGTTCTTTTCATTATCAGTCTTATACTGTTCTTTTTTGTTTGACACAGCAGCGTCATCCAAAGCTAATCCGTCGCCTTTGACATCAATCCATTTGAATATTGCGTCTATCTGCTCCGGAGTTGTATCCGGTGAAACCATCCAAATGTCTCCGCCTATCAGTGAACATGCTCCGCCGTCTCCTGCAGGAACAGGAGCGTTTGAAATATTGTCCTTACTCATTCCGTACGCTGAAATCATACCGTTTGCCCAATCGCCCGCCGCATACATGCTTGCCGTTTGATTTGTAGCAAAAAGCTGATATTCATCGTTTCTTGACAATAAAATATTCTCAGGCAGGACATCATACTTCCACTTTAAATCACTTATGTACTGCATCAGGTTAATCATTTCGGGACTGTCAAAGGTTGCCGTCCATTTTCCGTCAATCTGCTCCATAAAATCAACACCAAAAGACCACGCCATACTCATAAGCATCCAGCCGCCCTCTTTATCAATGGTTGGGAAAGAAAAGCCGGCTTTACCTGTCTTTTCCTTTATAGTTACCGCGGTATTCTTCAATTCCTCAAAATTTGTAGGATAAATCGGGCATCCATTCTCATCAACAAGTCCCGCCTCTTTAAACAGCTCTACATTATATAACATACCTACTATGTATGCATTATACGGAACTCCGTAATACTTCCCATCTACCGTTACCAAATCCAGAATAGAATCCTTTAATGCTGTATCATAACCCAACTCCTTCATCTTGTCTGTCAGGTCTGCCGCATATCCGGCTTTTACTATTTTCTCTACCTCTGTGAATGGAACTCTGTATAAATTCGGAATTTGTCCGCTTGCCGCCGCCGGCAAAAAAGTATCCGGTGTATATTCAAAATTATCAGGAATAATTGTTATATCCGGATACTTCTCATTCATCGTTGCCAGATACTTCTCGTGAAGCTCATAACCTTCCGGCCAATCATCCTTTCTCGGCCAAAATCCTATTTTGACACTTACCTTTCCGTCCCCCTCATTTTTTTGCGGTCCGCATGCTGAACCTAAACCCGCAAACATTACCGCCGCTAACACTACTGAAATCACCTTTTTTAATTTCATTTTTCTCGTTTCCTTTCTTTTTATTTTTGCGAAATTCTTATAAATAAATTATACCATGAAATAGGGTCTGATGTATATAGTCATTTTCTATTCTTATTAGTCAGATTGTACTGTAACAAGCTTTATATAGTCATTTAAATACTAAAAGATAAATAGCATTTTCATTTTTTGGTATATTTTTCAATACATATAGATTTCGCCATAACATTAAACAATATATTTATATGTAATCATTTTATCATTACATTATTGTACATTACAATAATTCTTCTGTCAAGGTATAATTACAATATTGATTACATAATTATAAACGGCGAATGTACAAAAACGCTTGCCAATTGGCGTACCGGTATACTGAATTCCTTTGATGTACCATACTCAAATGTCTTCACCGAAGGGTGTAACAACAAAATTAAAGTCCTGAAGCGCAATGCTTACGGATATAGAAACTTTGAGAGATTCCGAAAGAGAATCCTTCACTGCTTCTCGTATAAAAACATCATTGCTGCTCAATCATAAAATGATGTGGAAATGTAGATAAGTCTTCAACTAATCCACATTCCCACATTTCTGCGACTGCACTATTTATATATACATACATAACAACTATTCATAAAATAATATTGCTCAATTTCAGCATATGGGAGAATCGAAACCCCAACAATTGACAAAGAGCCTGATAACTTAGGCGATGCACCGGGCTTTGGCGCAGGAGTTAATGCAGATAATCCTTGCTCTTTATATTTTCTGATATAAATACCCACTGTTTGAGGATGCACTTGTATAATGTTAGCAATATCTATATTCATAAGACCATCAAAATGCAGTCGAACAGCCTGATAGCGCTTGTACATGTTCTTGTCAGATGTTGCTTTCATTGCTTTGTCTAATTCTTGTATTGATAATTCCGTTTGCATATGTGACATAATCATAGCTCCAATCTCTTGTTGATGAATTAATTATATCATAGCTTGCTGATGAATTATACAAGCACATTTTGGGATATAGTTTTATTATTCAATTATATATAGATAGTAAAAAAACTTATACTGCGGTAAAAAAACGGATACTCCGGTAAAAATACGATTACTTTAAAAAAGGCGAAGATATGTCGCCAAATAAGTGCATAAAATCACGAAAATCTGGTTGTGGTTTACAAACACGAACCGCCGCAAATGGCTTATCTATGCGATTTGTGGCACAAAAAAATCGTAGGTTAAATTGTATCAAAATTAACCTACGATTATGGCATCCTCGGTCAACTTTGATACAATGCACCCCACGATTGAAATTTGCACCCCGTCAAAAGTATTTGCACCCCACTTATAATTCCGTGAGATAGTAAATAACTATGCAACATCAAAACCTTTCACTTAAATTATATTTTTTTCTTTAAAAGTGGTTTCAAATAATTTTTCTTAAATGAACGCACCGAACCAAAAAAATCTGTTTCAGATTTAGAAAGGTTATTTGTTTCCGCTTTTAACCTCAACAATTCAATAGTGCATAGCAAATCAGCAACCTGAAATAGTTTATAATCAACCGGTCGAACCTTTCTGAATTCCACATGAGAATAAAATGCATTAAACACAGAAGTAATAATTTTAGTAAGCTCTACTTGTCCGTTATCATAATAAACAACAATCTTGTCAAATACATCAAAGAAACCGGATTTACTGCTTATTTTGTTTGCAATTCCTCTCGAAATTTTAGATGTCATTGCTATAACATCATCACATTCGTTTTTATCAACATATGTACAGACATAATTAAAATCCAACCTACGTGCAAAATTAAATAAAGCGTTAAAAATACGCTTTCTATCTTCCATCAGCATATTTCTGTATACCTCCTCACGCCTGATAACAGGTCCGGTATGCACCGCCTTATATTCAAAATTCAAATTATGCAAATGGTTTTCTAATGATTTAATATTCTCCGTTATATTTACATTTTGATCATGAAGAATTATCGTCACCAAATAGTAGGGAGAGTGCTGTCTAAAAGAGCCAAAATCACCTGACTCATCTATAAAAACACTTAAAATTTTATTCATATGTATTCCTCATTTGATAATATTAAAAGTGGCGGGGAAATTCCCCGCCGTTCGGTGGACCAAGACCTTTCAGCCAGCCCAAAAGCGAAATTAATATCGCTTCTCTATTCTATGCATATTATAACACAAATATCCCGTAAAGTCAATATATTTTGCTAAAATGTTAGTGT
>CALXUL010000036.1 GCA_944391635.1 uncultured Clostridia bacterium
TGTATGGAATACCTTTTCAAAAATCGGATGCGCATTGGTCATTATAAGCCATAATCCAACCGCCAGTACCGGCATAGCCGCAAGAAATATAAACGATAGCTTAGCATTAATCCAAAACGCTGCTGCCAGAGAAAAAATCATCATAATCGGTGCACGGATTGCCATTCGGATTATCATTTGATATGCCATCTGCAAGTTTGTAACGTCGGTAGTAAGACGCGTTACAATACTTGCATCGGAAAATTTATCAATACTTGCAAATGAAAAGGTCTGGACATTATAATACATATCCTTCCTCAAATTTTTCGCAAAGCCGCAGGATGCAATTGCGGCATTTTTCCCTGCGAGCGCCCCGAACGCAAGCGAAATCATAGCTGAAATCAGCAGCGCTATTCCATACTTTATAAGCACGTTCATATTCCCTGCATCAATACCTTTATCTATCAGTTCTGCCATCAATAAAGGTATTACCACCTCCATTATAACTTCTACTGATACATAAACGGAGGTCATTATTGATGGTCTTTTATATTCTCTAATGCTTTTTGCCAATTTTTTTATCATCAACCAATCTTCCTTCCTCACAAAATCCGTATTTCAATATGTTGCTTTTCATACGCTGCAAAAAGGATAGCAGCATCTCACATTCTTTATCTGAAAAATCTTTCAGAATAATCATCTCAAACTCGGACTGTTTATGCTGAATCTGGTCATAAAACTTATACGCTTTCTGAGTCAAAACCAACTTTTTAAGCCTTGCGTCATAATTAACGCTCTCCCGCTGAATAAGGTCTTTTCCCTCCATTATTTCAATAACCTTGGAAACAGTTGACCTTGTTACGGAAAATTCATCCTCAATATCCCGTGCAAATACGTCACGCCCGCGGTTCTCCATAAGATATTCCAATATCCAGCTATTATTGACAGTAATCCTGTCAAGCCCACGCGGCAAATACCGGCTTTCAATGTATCGCATTATTACATTACTAAGCGCACGTACCTCTTTTCCGATATCTTTTCCTTTGTGCAACAAAATCACCTCTTTACCTGATGTGTTTGACATCAAACAATTTTTTGCCCATATGTCATGGTATATCTTTTATATTTTTTTGTCAAGCAGCATAGCAAATTATTAATACTTTGTTCAAAAAAACTTCACATCAAAACCTTACATAATAACAGAGCCGTATCAGTTTAAGTTGAAACGGCTCTGTTTGATTTTAAACCTTGGCAAACCTTGAAATAAAAGCTTATTTACAGCGCTTTTAAGTTATTCTCCTATTTAAAGCATTTGTTCAAGACGGATATTTACTTCTCTAAGGAAGGTTTCGGTATCAACGGATTTTTTATTTTCAAGTGTTGACAGCGCAGCAAGGTCGCCCGTCATAACGCCGTCCTCTATTGTTTTAATAGTAGCCCTCTCAAGCTTGTCAGCAAAGGCTTCAAGTTCAGACAGTCCGTCTAATTCGCCTCTTTTTCTTAAAGCCCCGCTCCAGGCAAAAATAGTTGCAACCGAATTAGTAGAGGTCTTTTCGCCCTTTAGGTGCTTATAATAATGCCTTTGTACCGTACCGTGCGCCGCTTCATATTCATATACTCCGTCAGGAGATACAAGAACCGACGTCATCATAGCAAGCGAACCATAAGCGGTAGCAACCATGTCCGACATAACATCGCCATCATAGTTTTTACAAGCCCAGATATATCCGCCCTCAGAACGGATAACACGCGCTACAGCGTCATCTATTAAGGTATAGAAATATTCTATGCCTGCTTCCTCAAACCGCGCTTTATATTCTTTTTCATAGATTTCCTGAAAAATATCCTTAAAACGATGGTCATACTTTTTAGAAATAGTATCCTTTGTTGCAAACCATAAATCCTGTTTGGTATCAAGTGCGAAATTAAAACATGCACGGGCAAAGCTGGAGATTGAATCATCGCGGTTATGGATGCCCTGGATAATTCCGCTGCCCTTAAACTCATGTATCAACTCGCGGGTTTCGTTACCATCCTCATCGGTAAATACAAGTTCTGCCTTACCCTTTTTGCTGATTTGCATTTCGGTATTTTTATATACATCGCCGTATGCGTGACGTGCAATAGTGATTGGTTTTGTCCAAGTTGGAATATATGGAGTTATTCCCTTTACAAGTATCGGCGTACGGAATACCGTACCGTCCAATATCGCACGAATCGTGCCGTTAGGAGATTTCCACATCTCTTTAAGGTTATATTCCGGCATTCTTGCCGCATTCGGGGTAATGGTTGCGCACTTAACTGCTACACCGTATTTCTTTGTAGCCTCCGCACTGTCAAATGTAACCTGGTCATTGGTTTCATTGCGGTGTACAAGCCCCAAATCATAATATTCCGTTTTTAAGTCGATATACGGCAGAAGCAGTATATCCTTTATCATCTTCCAGATGATTCTGGTCATCTCATCGCCGTCCATTTCAACCAGCGGCGTTTTCATTGCAATTTTTGACATTTTTTTCTGCTCCCTTCAAGGTTATTATCAGGAATTGTTTTTAGTGTAGTTTAAAAGCCCGCCTGCTGCCAGCATATCCCTCTGGCGGTCTGACGCTGTAAGAATTGCGGTAAATTCTGTGCCTTTGGTCTTATTTAATACCTTTATTCTGTCTGATGCTCTAAACTGCTTTTCTACATTCTCAATAACCAACTCATCGCCCTGGTCGATACTGTCATAATCCTTTTCATTCTCAAAAGTCAGCGGCAAGATTCCGGCATTTATAAGGTTTGCCATATGGATTCTTGCAAAGCTCTTGGTTATAACCGCCTTTACTCCCAGATAGAGCGGAGCAAGCGCAGCATGTTCTCTTGATGAACCTTGACCATAGTTGGAGCCGCCGATTATAATTGATTTTCCCATACTAAGCGCGCGGTCGTGGAAGGTTTCATCGCAAACCGCAAAGCAATATTCCGAAATCTTGGGTATGTTTGAACGAAGCGGCAAAATTTTTGCTCCGGCAGGCATAATGTGGTCGGTAGTTATATTATCTCCGACTTTAAGGCTTACGCCGGCATCGATTGTATCAGCCAACGCCTCTGCAACCGGGAAAGGCTTAATATTCGGTCCGCGAAGTATCTCAACCTTATCCATATCGGCAGCATCTACCGGCGGTTCTATCATATTATCATTTACTATAAATTCTTCCGGCATTGTAAACTCCGGCATCTCGCCCAGCTCACGCGGGTCGGACAGATACCCGGTTAACGCAGATAATGCTGCCATTTCGGGAGATACAAGATAAATCTGACCATCTTTTGTGCCTGAACGGCCCTCAAAATTACGGTTAAAAGTACGAAGCGATATGCCTTTTGAATTAGGCGACTGACCCATACCTATACAAGGTCCGCACGCGCTTTCAAGGATTCTTGCGCCGGCGTCTATCATTATAGCAAGCGCTCCGTTTTGAGCGAGCATATTAAGCACCTGTTTTGAACCCGGAGCAATAGACAGCGATACATCCGGATGTACCGTCTTACCCTTTAAGATATATGCAACCTTCATCATATCCATAAGTGATGAGTTTGTGCAAGAACCAATACATACCTGGTCAATTTTAAGTCTGCCTATCTCCTCAACCGATTTTACGTTATCAGGCGAATGCGGGCAGGCTGCAAGCGGCACCAGCTCGGACAGGTTAATATCCACCTGCTCGTCATATACCGCGTCATCATCAGCACTAAGCGGGATATATACATCCTCGCGACCCTGCGCCTTAAGGAACTTCTGTGTTACCTCGTCAGACGGGAATATGGATGTTGTTGCGCCAAGCTCTGCACCCATATTTGTAATTGTTGCACGTTCGGGAACTGATAATGTTTTTACCCCTTCGCCGCAGTACTCCATAACCTTGCCTACGCCGCCCTTTACAGAAAGACGGCGAAGAACCTCAAGAATTACATCCTTTGCTGAAACCCAGGGCTTTAATTTGCCTGAAAGATTCACCTTTACGACTTTAGGGCAGGTAATATAATATGCACCGCCGCCCATTGCAACAGCAACGTCCATTCCGCCTGCACCTATGGCAATCATTCCTATACCGCCTCCGGTAGGCGTATGTGAATCCGAACCGATAAGAGTCTTGCCCGGCGCGCCAAAACGCTCAAGGTGTACCTGATGGCAGATTCCGTTTCCCGGACGTGAAAAATAAATCCCGTGTTTTTTACATACCGAACCGATAAATCTATGGTCGTCTGCATTTTCAAAACCCGATTGAAGGGTATTATGGTCAATATATGCAACCGAGCGCTCAGTCTTTACGCGGTCAACGCCCATTGCTTCAAATTCAAGATACGCCATTGTCCCGGTAGCGTCCTGGGTCAGGGTCTGGTCGATGCGTATGCCTATTTCACTGCCCTTTTCCATCTTCCCGTCGACAAGATGCGCTTGTAATATCTTTTCTGTCAGGGTAAGTCCCATTTTATTTCCCTCCTAAAATTCTTCTGTGTATACATTATATATTGTATATTTTTATCCCAAATTTGTCAAGTAAAAGCCGGATTTATAAACGCAGAAAACCGCACTTTCGGCACAGGGGTTTTTCGGTATATTTCACAAAATCGGTTTTGCGGCATAACTTATATATGAAAGGAGCTGGTGATAATGTATGCGGCAGGAGTTGCGGTTATGTGCGTATTTGCTGTATACGGCATTATAACATTTGTACATAGTATATGCGAAAAGTTATTGCGAAAAGGCATATGCGACCGCGTGCTTATATATGTAAAAAGCAGCGCGAAAAATACCGAAGGGGTAGTGCGTTCGCTTATGCTCAAAAACCCCGGCGCGGAGATAATCGTTGTAGATGAGGGCGACAGTATTGAACTGCGCAAAATTCTTGACCATTTATGCCAGGACTACGCACGCGTACATATTGCTCGTCTTGAGCCGTAAAAGCAGACAGAAGCGCCGTCTATGGTTTTCCATAGGCGGCATCAGACTGCCCGAAAAGTCATTTTACATCAAAATAGTTTATTAACTAAAAATTGAGCTGATTTTGCAGGGAAAATCAACTCAATTGCTTGTTTTTTTCGCATTTATATTTTAGCACCCCCTCATACACCGACAAAGCCAAATGCGAAAAATTAACTTTCCTCTCCGGCGTCTGCTACTGCCTGCACTCTGTTTCTGCCTAAGGCGGCATTTTTAAACAACTAAAAAACAGGCTTTTTAAGTTTTATAGTAATATTACAAACTAAAAGCCTGTTTTTTTCTATTTTGTATTCAAAAAATCATCACACAGTTCTTTTGCCTGCATAAATGCATTATCAGGCGAAAGCTTATGCATTTGCGGATTTGCGCGAAACCAGGTGAGCTGACGCTTTGCATAGCGGCGCGTGCGTTGTTTTATCTCCTCCGCTGCCTCTTCTATCGTGCAGCGCCCATCAAAATAATCAAACAGCTCCTTATACCCGATTGCCTGACTTGCCGTTTTACCAAGCTTATCACGTTTATCCCAAAGCGCCTTTGCCTCGCTCACTAATCCCTTCTCCAGCATAATATCCACCCTCCGGTTAATCCGTGAGTAAAGTTCCTCTCTGGGGTAATCAATCATCATATAAAGCGCGCGGTATCTGCTGTCCTTTTGCTTTGTTCGCTCCTGGTGTATTATTATGGATTCGCCGTGCTGCATATAAAATTCAATCGCACGTATTACCCTTTTTATATTATTGGGATGAAGTTTTGATGCTGCCAACGGGTCGGTAAGTTTGAGCCGCTCAAACAGAGCTTCTGCACCCTCTTTTTCGGCAAGCTCCGAAAGTTCGGCACGTATTTTTTCGTCCTGCTCTTCCTCGTCAAAATCAATATCTTTTGCAAATGAATCTATATAAAGCCCGGTTCCGCCGGCGACAATTACACGTTTATTCCGTGATAATATATCCTCTGCCGCCTTATGCGCAAGAGCAACAAAATCTGCAACCGAAAAATTTTCCTCCGGCTCGGCAAAATCCATAAGATGATGTCTTATCCCGCACTGTTCCTCCAAATCCGGCTTTGCTGTGCCTATATCCATACCGCGGTAAATCTGCATACTGTCAGCGGATATTATCTCGCCGTCGTATTCTTTGGCAAGAGAAATAGCAAGAGCTGTTTTTCCCGACGCAGTCGCGCCGGCTACAATAATAAGCGGCGCTTTTGTCATATTATCCTCCCAAACTCTTTTTCTATTTCCTTTTTAGTCATTTTAATTATAATCGGTCTGCCATGAGGACAAGTATTAATATTATCCATTTCGAATACCTGGCGCACCAAATCATACATCTCCATCTCAGTGAAGCGCTGATTTGCCTTAACTGCTGCTTTGCAGGCAATCGTATAAATAAGTCTCTGTTTTGTGTTGTCTATCACTTCCTCGTGCCCGTCGCCGATTGCCGTAATAAGCTCTACAAATACACGGCACATTTCGTCCTCATCCATCACCGAAGGCACCGCTGTAAGACTGACTTTTCCGTCTTTTTCCTCCGCCTCAAAGCCAAGATATGACAGTTTTTCACGATTATCAAGAAAAATCTGCAGCTCCAACGGCGTCAAGTCCACCGGCACAGGAATTATCAGCGTTTGCGGCGTTATTTTACGCTTTGAAAGTTCAACCTTTAACTGTTCGTATTTTATCCGCTCATGTGCAGCATGCTGGTCTATCAGCAATAGAGCTTCATCTTCTTCAACTAAAATATATGTTTTAAACAGCTGCCCTATTATTCTGAACTGGCGCGGCATTGTCTCAAGCCCTGATAGCTGTTCCTGCTGTGACTTAAGTTCACTCAAACGCGTATTTATCCCCGAAAGCTTTTCCTGTTTATGCAGAAAATACTCATTATCAGATGCAGGCGTATACTTTTTATGTACGCTTTCCTGATCTTCCTTTTGAGTATACGTTTGTTTTTCTATATAGTTACTTTCCTCGGTTTTTTTTGTACAGGTCTGAAAATCACGCTCAGCGTTATTTTCGCCAAAATCCTTGTTATAAAAGCCCTTTTGTATAACTTTTGCCGAGTCCTTATTCTCCGCACGGCGCTCATATCCCGCAAACCCTCCGCGCGGCATTGGAGCCTTTTCCCAGTTTTCCGCCTCTTTTGGCAGTACCGGCTCTTTTGGCGTCTTTTCTTCCTCTTTTTCACTTCGCTCTATCTGGGGGATATGCGGCAGTGAATATATTGCGTTTTTCACCGCATGGTATACCGCTCGGTACACATCCTGGTCATTTGAAAATTTGACCTCAAGTTTTGTAGGGTGTACATTTATATCTATATTCTGAGGATTTATTTCTATATTTAAAACTGCCATCGGGAATTTGCCTATCATAATCTGGTTTTTATAAGCATCCTCTACCGCACGTGTTATAACCGGACTTTTTATATATCTGCCGTTCACAAAATAGCTTTGATAGCCCCTGTTAGCACGCGCCGTTTCTCCCTTTCCCGCAACGCCGGTTACATGCACCGATTCCATTTCATAATCCACATCAATTACAGCTTTTGCATATTCCCTGCCGTAGACGGCATAAAGCGCATTTTTTAAACTGTTATCGCCGGGCGTGAAATACTGCTCCGTGCCGTCTTTAGTAAACCTAAAAGAAATTTCCGGATGCGATAATATAAACCGCGTCATTATATCTGCTACATACCCCGCCTCGGTAGAATCCTTCTTTAAAAATTTCATTCGCGCAGGTGTGTTGAAAAATAAATCACGCACAACAATAGTTGTACCGTCCGCCGCGCCTGCCGGCTCGCAAAGCATCAGTTCTCCGCCGCAAAATGCCGCTTTTGTTCCCAGCTCATCCTGCGGACGCTTTGTGAAAATTTCAACCCTTGATACCGCGCCGATTGACGAAAGCGCCTCGCCGCGGAAACCAAGCGTATATATCGCATCAAGGTCCTCGGCGGTTTTTATCTTGCTTGTAGCATGGCGCAGAAAACACAATCTCGCGTCCTCTTCTTCCATACCGCAGCCATTATCGCTTACGCGTATAAAGCTCGCGCCGCCGTGCTCTATTTCTACCGTTATCACTTTTGCTCCCGCATCAATAGCGTTTTCCACCAATTCCTTTACTACAGACGCCGGTCTTTCTACCACTTCGCCTGCCGCTATTTTATTTGAAATATCGCTTGAAAGCTGGTTTATTACACCCATTTTTCATATCCTTCCTTTATTAAAGGTCAATCTCTTTTGCACGCTGGCTTAATTCATACAGCTTATTAAGCGCCTCGATAGGCGTAAAGGTCGTTGCGTCAAGCCTTGCAAGCTCGCCGCAAAGCTGTTCTTTAGCTCCGTCCGCAAAACCTATCTGCGGCTGCGGTGCCTGTTCTTCCTGCTTAGTATTTAAGTTTGCTTTAATATCGCCCTGTTCAATATGTGCCAAAATTTCCTTTGCACGTTTTACCACTTCTTTCGGCACACCCGCAAGTGCCGCAACCTCTATTCCAAAGCTGTCATCTGTGCCGCCCTGTATAATTTTACGCAGAAAAATTATCTCATCTCCGCGCTTTTTGACCGCAATAGAATAGTTCTTTACCCCATTTATTGTGTTTTCAAGCGCGCACAGTTCATGGTAATGCGTTGCAAACAATGTTTTTGCGCCTATTTTTTTCCTGTTTGCCACATATTCCGCCACTGCCCATGCAATCGACAGCCCGTCAAAGGTTGATGTGCCCCTGCCTATTTCGTCAAGTATAATAAGCGAGCTTCGGGTTGCGTTTTGAAGTATATTTGATACCTCCACCATTTCAAGCATAAAGGTACTTTGCCCCTGCGAAATATCATCTGATGCGCCGACCCTTGTAAATATCTTGTCTACTACACTAATTTTGGCAAAGGATGCCGGCACAAAGCTTCCTATCTGCGCCATCAGCACAATAAGCGCCGTCTGGCGCATATATGTTGACTTTCCCGCCATGTTCGGTCCGGTTATAATCAAAAGCCGATTATCGTTACCGTCAAGTATCGTATCATTGGGAACAAATACCGCCTGCCGCCTCATACGCTCTACTACCGGATGGCGACCGTCCTTTATTATAATCTCACCGCTTTGGACTATTTCCGGCATTATGTAATTATTCTTCACCGCGGTTTCTGCCAGCGACAAAAGCGCGTCGGTATCCGATATAATCTCGCACAGGTTTTTAAGACGTCCAGATGCGTCTGCTACCGCCTGGCGCAATTTTTCAAATATCTCGCTCTCCAGCTCCTCAAGACGCTCCGATGCGCTTAGGATTTTTTCCTCCATCTCTTTCAGCGCCGGAGTTATAAACCGCTCGCCGTTAACCAGAGTCTGTTTTCTGATATATTCCTGCGGCACATTTTCAAGATTGGATTTTGTAACTTCAATATAATACCCAAATACCTTGTTATACCCAATTTTAAGATTTTTAATACCGGTTTTTTCACGCTGGGTTTCCTCGGCGGCATGTATGTACTCTTTGGTGTTAATCACAATCTCCCTCAGCTCGTCCACTTCTTCGGAAAAGCCTTCATTTACCAGCCCGCCGTCCTTAATACCGACCGGGGGGTTCTCGGACAGCGCCGAACACAGCAGTTCATATATATCCTGCAATGTATCAAAATTATCGTACATTCTTGTAAGGAGCGCCGATGACACACCGCTCATAACGTCTTTAAGAGCCGGCATCATAGAAAGGCTGAGCCTTAAGGATGCCATATCCCGCGGCGACACGCTTCCCAGCGACACACGTGTAAGTATTCTTGAAATATCATAAATGCCGTCTAATATATGAGCTGCCTCTTCGCGCAAATATGTATTTGAACAAAGTTCATTTACCGCATAAAGGCGTTTTGTTATCTCAATCGGATTTACCAGCGGCTTTTCAAGCCATTGCTTAAGCCGGCGCGCACCCATTGACGTTTTTGTTTTATCAAGCACGCCTAAAAGTGAACCCGGCTTGCTCTTATCCCGCATAGTTTCGCATATCTCAAGACTGCGTCTGGTGGACATGTCCATCTCCATATAGTCCTTAAGACTGTATACGGTAAGCCGGTCAATAAATTCCAAACTGCTCTTTTGCGTATCCATAAGATAGTGTAAAAGCCCGCTGACCGCGCCGTATGACGCGGCATCAAGACCTGATACGGTATCGACGCCGAAATGCGAGTCGGGAAAAGCGCTTTGAAAATAATCAATATCTTTAACATCACATTTACACAAAAACCGCATACGCACCGATTCGCCCATCTCAAACGCTGTATCCGCATCGGAAATCACCTCGCGCGGCTGATAGCGCGCAAGCTCATTAAGCGCCTCTGCCGGCGAATTGGCACAGCTTGCGTACACCTCGCCGGTAGATACGTCGCAAAATGCCAAGCCATAGTTCTTACGCTTATAAATAACGGATAAATAATTATTCTTTTTATCGTCGAGCATATTTTCATCACTGACGGTACCCGGCGTTACAACGCGCACAACCTCACGCCTAACTAACCCTTTTGCCTTTTTCGGGTCCTCTGTCTGTTCACAGACCGCTACTTTATAGCCCTTTTCAATCAGCCGCTCAATATACACATTCGCGCTGTGATGCGGTACGCCGCACATTGGTGCGCGCTCCTCCATACCGCAGTTCTTTCCTGTTAGTGTCAGCTCCAGTTCCTTTGACGCGGTTATTGCATCGTCAAAGAACATCTCATAAAAATCCCCCAAACGATAAAACAATATACAATCCGGATATTCCTCCTTTGTCTGGAGATACCGGCTCATCATAGGACTAATTGATTCGTTTCCCATTCTCGGCTCACTGCCTTTCCTTTTATGGATTAATGACAACCTCCACAGCTGCCGCAGTCATGTGTACATCCCGGCTCCTGTCCGGTTATATAATAATTAAGTACGCCGTTTACTTCCTGCACTACCGCGTCAAAATCCTTTTTCGCTTCAACATATGCCTTTATTGACGGTGATTTCTCAACCAATTCTTCAAATGCTTCATTATTTGATTTTGTAGCTTCCTCGCGCGTTATCTTGCCCGACTGCATATCGCGCACCAAGTTCATCCTTTTTAAATTAAATTCCTTCATCAGCGCTTGTGCCTCTTCATCAGCAGCCTGTGCTGCCTCACAGCGTTTTAACTCCTGCATCTCAGGGCAGTTTTTTATCATTTCTCCGAGTTCGTGTGTTTTTTCCATCAATGTCATTTTATTTTTCTTCCTTTCTCTGTAATTATACTAACTCTCCATACAGGCTCCAAGTCCTTGCATCGGTTATCCTAACCTTCCTGTAACTTCCGGCAAGCTCCGCGCTGCCGGGGAAATTTACTATTTTCGCGGTGTCGGTTCTTCCGGTCAGCATTTTATCATCAGTCTTGCTTATACCGTCTATCAGCACCGTAACAACCTTTCCCACATATGCTTTATTCTTCCTTAGAGATATTTCGTTTTGAACCTCCAGCATACGGTTAAAATTCTCGTGTATCTTTTCTTCTGACAAAACACTTTCAAGTTTTGCCGCCGGCGTACCCTCACGGCGAGAGTAAATAAAAGAAAAGATAGAATCATATTCTGCTTTTTTGAGCATTTCGAGAGTATCCTCAAAATCCTCCTGCCGTTCGGTCGGGAACCCAACTATTATATCTGTGGAAAGTGCAAGATTAGGGATACGTTTTTTTGCCTTTTCAAGCTTTTTTAAATATTCTGCGCTTGTATATTTCCGGTTCATATCGGCAAGCACGCGGTCACTGCCCGATTGCAGCGGCAAATGCAGCTGCGGACATACCTTTTCGCTCTCTGCCATAGCGTCTATCAGCCGGTCTCCGAAATCCTTAGGATGCGACGTCATAAACCGTATCCGCTTTATACCGTCTACCTCATTAACACGCCTTATTAAATCCGCAAAATCTTTCTCCTCGTCCAAATCAAGACCATACGAGTTTACATTCTGCCCCAAAAGCGTAATCTCGCTTACCCCGTCTTTTGCAAGCTCTTTTATTTCTTCAATGATTTTCTCAGGTCTTCGGCTTCGCTCCCTGCCGCGTACATACGGCACAATACAGTATGTGCAGAAGTTATTACACCCATACATCACCGATACCCACGCCTTATGCGCCGCGTCACGCAAAACCGGTATATCCTCCGCAATAGCCCCGACCGAATCTTCTATATCAACCACAGCTTTCCTGCTTTTATACGCATTATACAAAAGTTCAGGCATACGGTAGAGCGCCTGCGGGCCGAAAATTAAATCAATATGTTCGTGAACCTTTTGAATACGTTCGGCAATATGCTTTTGCTGCACCATACAGCCGCAAAGAGCAATCATCATATGCGGACGGCGCTCTTTTATATGCTTTAATATCCCAATCCTGCCGAAAACCTTGTCCTCGGCATTCTCGCGAACCGCACATGTATTAAATACCACAAGATCCGACTTTGCCGGATCATCTGTAAAATCATATCCCGCCTCAAACAGCATACCGCGTATCCGCTCGGTATCGTTTTCATTCTGCTGACAGCCGTGAGTTTCAAGATATGCCCGAGGCAGTCTTGAATACTCCGACTCAAAAATTTCATTTTGTTTTTTTAACAGTTTTGTATATTCACCAATCCTTAAAAGCTCGGATTCTTCTATATATTTCGCCATCAGATTTTCTTGAAATCTCCTTTCAAAAGAGTTGCCCTGTAAAGTATATTCTAACATAAATCCGTCCAAAATACAATACAGAGCGCTTGTTTTTTTAGTATGTACATGGTATAATATATAAAAAAATTGTGGGGCATTTTTGTCCCGCTTTTACACTTATTCATTACCAAATACACTTGGAAAGGAGATATTCCTGGTAATATGAAACTTTTAACAAAGCTTGCCTTGGGAGCAGGGACACTAATTGCGGTAAAAGGTCTTGACAATCGCCTTGAAGTTACCCGATATGAACTAAAATTCGATACTCTCCCCCTTGAGTTTGACGGATTCCGGATAACGCATATTTCCGACCTCCACTCCGAGAACACACCGGGACTTACCGAAGAGGTTTCCTTTACCAAACCCGATATAATCGTCGTGACAGGTGATATGATACATGATGACAACCGCTCGTTTGAGCCGGTTTTGGCGCTGTTTGAACGGCTTTTGGCAATCGCGCCGGTTTATATAGTATCCGGCAATCATGACCTGTGGAATTCACGTTTCGACGCATTTTTAGCTGTCGCAGGAGATATGGGCGTTGTTTTTTGTGACGATACCCTGTCTATTATATCACGCGGCGAGGCACAAATCGGAATTTTCGGTATTAAAGACCCATTTTCCAAATCCCCGGCAGTTATACGCAAGAATATCGAACACTCGCTTTCAGAGCTTCCGGATTTTAACGGGTTTAAATGCCTTCTTTTTCATCGCGCAAACCAGTTTGAACTTCTTCGCGGGATGAATTTTGACCTTATTCTTTCGGGGCATATGCACGGCGGGCAGATGCGTATACCCGGCGTTGGGGGAGTTATCTCGCCAAAAACGAATTTTATCGATTCCCGAAAGATATTTTTCCCAACCTACTGCTCCGGCGCATTTAAGTACCGCGCAACCACTATGATAGTAAACCGCGGAATCGGCAATCCTATGCTTGTGCCAAGGCTTTTTAACCGCCCGGAAATAGGGGTTATCACATTAAAATGTAACAATACGCATATATAACGGTTTTAAAAGAAAGGTGATAAAAATGAAAAAACTTAAAAACATCTATTTCTGCTTCCCGGAAGGCAGGTTCAAGGCTTTGACCATGAGTTATGATGACGGTAGAATTTATGACCGGAAACTTGTTGAAATCTTTAATAAGTATAAAATCAAGGGTACTTTCCACCTAAACTCCGGGCTTGCAGATGACCCGGGGCGAATACCTCTTGATGAGATTAATGTTCTTTATCAGGGTCATGAAGTCTCGGCACATACATACACTCATCCCACCATCGCACGCTGCCCTTATGACCAGGTTATAGGTCAGGTTATTGAAGACCGCAAATTACTTGAGGATGCATGCGGCTATCCGGTACGCGGCATGTCTTATCCAAACGGCTCGTTTTCGGAGGATATAGTAACGCTTTTGCCTTACTGCGGCATTGAGTATTCCAGAACTACCAATTCAACCGCAAGATTTGACCTGCCGGAAAATCCTCTGGTTTGGAATCCTACCTGCCATCACAGCCATAATATTTCTGAGCTTGGCAGGCAGCTTATTGATTTTAAAAAATCCCAGTACCTGAAACTAATGTACGTGTGGGGACACAGCTATGAATTTAATGATAACGATAACTGGCAGATAATCGAAGATTTCTGCGCACTTATGGGTATGCGCGAGGAAATCTGGTATGCAACTAATATCGAAATAATTGATTATCTTAACGCCGCACGAAACCTCAAATATACTGCCCGCGGCGACAAGGTATACAATCCATCGTCTATTGATGTTTGGATAAGCGTTGACGGCAGCATTATAAAGGTTAGCGGCGGCAAAACTGTTTCTTTATAACCAGACTGCCAAAGCACAAACAGTCCGGAACAGACATTTAGAATTGTATGCGGCGTACCGTACGCATACGACTTTTATACAAAAACCCGTGCGGAAAATTTCCGCACGGGTTTTTATCTTCTTTAATACTGTACTTTTAGAAAAAACTAAAATTTTCCTCTGTTATTTACGCCCCTGTACAGCCTTAGAATTTAGACCTTGCTGTATAATGCGTATGTAACAGCTCATGAGCTGTATGTGAGCCTGGCTCACCAAGGAACTTTTCATAAAGCTCCTTAATATCCGGGTTCTCATGGCTCTTCCTTATAGCAAGACGCTCGTCCTCGGAATAAAGAGCCTTTGCCCTTTGCGCCTTAACATCAACATCCATATATGTTTTAGACGAACAGATAGGCTGACCGCCGCCGGTTACACAACCGCCCGGACATGCCATAATCTCGATAAACTCATAATTCTTCTCGCCGTTTCTGATACTTTCAAGAAGCTTTCTTGCGTTGCCCAGTCCGTGTGCAATTGCGACACGCACTTCCTTACCGCCAAGCATAACAGATGATTCCTTGATACCTTCTGTTCCGCGTACTGCCTCAAATTCAACCTTTTCAAGCGGTTTTTTCTCAACAATCTCATATACCGTACGAAGCGCCGCTTCCATAACGCCGCCGGTTGCACCAAAGATTACGCCTGCGCCGGATGCTTCTTTAAACGGCTGGTCAAAGTCCTCATCAGGCAGTGATGTAAACTTAATACCTGCCTCTTTTATCATACGTGCAAGCTCTCTTGTCGTAATAACCGCGTCAACATCACGCAGACCCTCATTTTCCATTTCGGGACGCGCCGACTCAAATTTCTTTGCAACACACGGCATTACCGACACTACAAATATCTTTTTCGGGTCAATTCCCTCTTTTTTAGCATAATAACTCTTAAGTATTGCGCCAAACATCTGATGCGGTGATTTACAGCTTGAAACATTATCTAAAAAGTCGGGGAAATTATGTTCACAAAACTTTATCCAGCCCGGTGAACAGGAAGTAATAAGCGGCAATTTTCCGCCGTTTTGCATACGGTTTAACAGCTCCGTACCCTCTTCCATAATGGTAAGGTCAGCGCCGGTATCGGTATCAAATGCCTTGTCAAAGCCCAATCTTTTAAGCGCTGCAGCCATTTTGCCGGTAACCGGAGTACCAATCGGGTATCCGAACTCCTCGCCGAGCGCCGCTCTTACAGCAGGCGCTGTCTGGACAATTACATATTTATCAGAATCCTCAATTGCCTCCCAGACAATATCCGTACTGTCCTTTTCCTTTAGCGCGCCAACCGGGCAGGCAGCGATACACTGACCACAGTTTACGCAGGCTGTTTCGGACAGCGGCATATCAAACGCACATCCAACTTTTGTTGCAAAACCGCGCTCCATAGTGTCAATGACTGCCACTGTCTGAACATCTTTACAAGCACTTACACAGCGGCGGCACAATACGCATTTATTATTGTCGCGTACTACCGACGGTGACAAATCGTCTATTTCATATTCATTACGTACGCCCTCGTACTCAATATTATCCACACCCAACTCATCCGACAGCGCCTGAAGTTCACAGTTACGGTTTCTGACACAGGTCAGACATTTTCTGTCATGAGTTGATAGAATAAGTTCCAAAGTTGCCTTTCTTGCCTTTTTAACACGTGTAGAATGTGTAAATACCTCAATTCCTTCTGCAACAGGATAAACACACGCTGCCTGAAGCGCGCGTGCGCCCTTAATCTCAACCACACACATTCTGCACGAACCGGTCTGGGACACATCTTTTAAGTAGCAGAGGGTAGGTATATCGATCCCGGCTTCTCTTGCTGCCTGAAGAACGGTATACCCCTCAGGCACACTGATTTCCCTGCCGTTTATCTTCAAATTTACCATATTTGTCTTGCCTCCCTTTACTTCTTATAAATCGCGCCGAACTTACAAGCTTCCTTACATGCGCCGCACTTGATACATTTATCCTGATCAATAACAAACGGCGAACGAATCTCGCCTGAAATAGCACCAACCGGACACTGGCGTGAACACAGGCTACAGCCCTTACATTTATCCGGGTCGATGATATATCTTGACAATGCCTTACAAACACCTGCAGGGCATACCTTATCACGCACATGCGCTTCATATTCGTCACGGAAATAACGGAGTGTTGACAAAACAGGGTTAGGCGCTGTCTGACCGAGTCCGCAAAGCGCCGATTCCTTGATGCTGTAGCACAGCTGTGCCATTCTGTCTATATCTGCCATAGTACCCTTACCGTCTACAATTTTGGTAAGAAGCTCCAAAAGGCGCTTTGTACCCACACGGCACGGCGTACATTTTCCGCAGGACGCATCAACTGTAAATTCAAGGAAGAATTTTGCTATATCAACCATACAGTTATCTTCGTCCATTACGATAAGTCCGCCCGAACCCATCATTGACCCGATTGCAATAAGTGAATCATAGTCAATCGGGGTATCCATCAAATGCGCGGGTATACAGCCGCCGGACGGGCCGCCGGTCTGAGCCGCCTTAAACTTCTTACCGCCCGGGATTCCGCCGCCTATATCCTCTATAATCTCGCGCAAGGTTGTACCCATCGGTATCTCAACCAAACCGGTATTATTTATTTTTCCGCCAAGTGCGAACACCTTTGTACCTTTAGATTTTTCGGTACCCATTGACGCAAACCACTCAGCGCCGTTATTTATAATCTGTGCAATATTTGCATAGGTTTCAACATTGTTAAGAAGCGTAGGCTGCTCCCAAAGTCCCTTTACAGCCGGGAACGGCGGTCTTGGTCTTGGCTCGCCGCGCTTGCCCTCGATAGATGTCATAAGCGCAGTTTCCTCACCGCAGACAAATGCTCCTGCACCAAGTCTTATCTCAAGGTCAAAATTAAAGTCTGTTCCAAAGATATTTTTACCTAAAAGCCCATATTCTTTTGCCTGATTTATTGCAATCTGCAAACGCTTTACAGCAATCGGGTATTCAGCACGGATATATACAAAGCCCTGATCCGCACCGATAGCATATGCAGCTATTGCCATTGCCTCAATTACCGAATGAGGGTCGCCTTCAAGAATTGAACGGTCCATAAATGCGCCCGGGTCGCCCTCGTCGGCATTACAGCAAACATATTTTTTATCGCTTTTTGAATTATATGCAAACTGCCATTTTAATCCGGTTGGGAATCCGCCGCCACCTCTGCCGCGAAGTCCTGATTTCTTTATTTCCTCAATAACCTCTTCTCTGGTCATTTCGGTAAGACATTTTCCCAATGCCTTATATCCGTCAAAAGCTATGTACTCGTCTATATTCTCCGGGTTAATAACACCGCAGTTTCTGAGTGCAACACGCTTTTGCTTTTTATAAAAATCTACCTCGTTAAGGCTCTTTATATCATCGCCGTGTACAGTTTCCTGATACAAAAGACGCTTTACAATACGTCCTTTTAAAAGATGTTCTTCAACAATTTCCTTTACGTCCTCAACCTTTACACGGCTGTAAAAACAACCCTCGGGATAAACTATCATAACCGGGCCTAATGCGCAAAGACCGAAACATCCGGGTTTAATAACTTTAATTTCTTTTTCCAGTCCGTTTGCCGCAAGCTGTGCTTCCATCTCTTTAATAATAGCTTCACAGCCGGATGACGTACAGCCCGTACCGCCGCAGCAAAGGACGTGACCTCTTACCATATCCATTATTTTGCTGTCCTTTCTGTAATATTAACGATTAGTTAGCAGCACCGATAGTATATTCGCTGACAATCTGCTTATTCACAATATGCTCGGCAACCACACGTTTTGCCTTTTCCGGCGTCATTTTAACATAAGTTACCTTTTCCTCGCCGGGCATCATTATCTCAACAATAGGTTCCAGTCTGCATACACCGATACAGCCGGTCTGCGCTACCGTCACATTTGAAAGATTACGCTTTGCAATCTCTTCCACAAACGCACTCATAACAGGTCTTGCACCTGCCGCAATTCCACATGTTGCCATTCCGACAACAACACGGATTTCATCCGCACCTTCTTTTCTCAAGGTGATATTATTAAGCGTTCTGTTCCTGATTTCCTGCAATTCTGCCAGACTCTTCATACTAAACCATTCCTTTCCGAATCTATAAATCAGCTGTTTTGATATAACTGCTCCTCATTTTCCGTAAGGTATCCCAAAACCCAGTCCATAACCGCCGCCTCGGTCAAGCTTACGCCTTGGAGCATCTTTTTTATTTCACGTGTATCCAGCTCAAATACCTTTTCGCCTACACGATGGATATACATAAAATCAACCTGTTCATTCATACAAATAAGCTGCTGCATAGTCGATGCTATATCACCAAGCGGCTGCCGGTCGATATGTGAATATCCGAACCATGCAGTAATTTTAGTACCCTCACCCAGCTTTGACTCTATACTAATGCCGCCGCCGGTAAGCTCCGCTGCGAGCTTTAAAAGCGGTATCCCCATACCTACACGCCTGGTTGTCCTGCCGGTTGTAAAAGGGTCGCAAACCTTCTTTACGGTTTCTTCACTCATACCCTTACCGTTATCCTCCACGCTGATTTTTAAGCTATCTGCTTCAATATCCTCAATAATTTCCACTTTAATATTTGCAGCATCAGCAGCTATTGAATTTTGTACTATATCCAAAATATGTAATGATAATTCTTCCATATCTTAATATTTTGCCAGAATACCGCCGATTTCACCTTTAGTAAGACGGCCGTAAACGTCATCATTAATCGTTACAACCGGAGCAAGTCCGCATGCGCCTACACAGCGCGTTGCATCAAGCGAGAATTTCCCGTCCGGCGTACATTCGCCTACATCTATTTTTAAAATATCCTTTATCTCTTGCAGTATATCACCCGAACCCTTTACGTAGCACGCCGTTCCAAGACAAACTCCTATCTGATATTCGCCCTTGGGGTTTAGTGAAAACTGTGTATAAAAAGTCACTATCCCGTAAATTTCAGCAAGCGGTACTCCAAGACCCTCTGCTATTATTTCCTGCACTTCTATCGGCAGATACCCGTATATATCCTGTGCCTTATGCAGCACCGGGATAGCTGCGCCCTTCTCATCCTTATGCTCGGCAATTACCGCCCGGAGCTGCGCTTCCTGCTCCTTCGTGCCTTTAAAGGGCATCTTGTTCTTTTTCTCCATCTATAGACCTCCTGTCGTTGTGATATGTTCACATACAATACATTATATCACTATTCTTGTTAAATTTCCATCAAAGATTTACAAAAAAATATTTTGGTTATTTATGCACAAAAAATCCACGACGGTTTGTGCGTTTTTTCGAGGCAAATCAAGATAATATTTGCGTTCAGCAATATTTTCAAGATAATGTGCGTCAGAATTTGTAAGGATAATACGCCCCGGATAATCCGGCATAAGCTTTTCACGCCCCGAATCGGTTATTTCAAGAGCAGGCGCGGATATATCAGGCGGTATAAAGCCGAGATTGGAAATAATACTGTAGCTCGTCCGGTCGATATGAGCCGGTACGGCAATACCGCCGAACTTTTGAGCAAGACCGAATATATCATATACACTCAAAGCTGTCGCGGAAACCAGCAGCTTTTCTTCTGTACCGATAATTTCATCATTCTCATCCATATATAACTGATCTCCAAAAATTTCCGGGCGGTTTTTAACCGCAGAAAGTGCGCCTTTTACCTCTTTTTCCATACACTCCGCCGCCTCAAGAGTCGGAAAATAACATACTATATGTACCTCTTCCGAACTTTCCACCTCGAGCCCAGGAATAACCAATAACCTATCCTCCGCCGCCCTAATTACCGCACCTGCGTTCCCGCAGGAATTATGGTCGGTGACCGCAATAATATCAAGACCCTTTAAAAGCGCCATGTTAACGATATTATTCGGGGTCATATCATTATCCCCGCAAGGCGAAAGCGCAGAATGGATATGCAAATCATAATACAGCCTGATACACTTCACCCCCCGAACATACTAAATACCCATATCATGCAGAATACATGCCAGCTCATATGCTGATTTTGTGCTTTGAAGTATCGGGATATCCTCCATATCGGACTTTTTAACCGCAGCGTCGTCGGGTTTTTGTCCGTCACATAACAAAACGCATGCTGCCTCGGTCAGAACCGATACCGCAACAATATTTATATTTGTCTGAATAGTAATCCAAATATTTCCAGCTTTTACACTGCTCATAGCAAGGCTTAAAAGGTCGCCGATATAGCAGCCGGAAATTTCTTTTGCTAAACCGTCTTTTCCGCTTACGACTTCAAACCCTGCACGGTTTGAAAGTTCTTCAACCGTCATTGCAAAATCCCCCTTTTTAATCGGTATGTGATTTTAATTCCTCATAATCCTTTTTAAGTGCGATAAGCTGTTCTTTAAGTCTAAAAATACAGTCATCAATATTAGCATAACCGCGAACAACATCCTCCGCAAAGCAATAACAACTCGGCGAACCGCAGGAACCGCAGTCAAGTCCGGGCAGTGTGTCACAAAGTTCGTTAATCTTCATAATCATTCCCATTGCCTGCTTCATATCGGTATCAAGCTTCATTACCGGACGATATACAACCGGACGATCCCACATTGTATCAATATCCTTGTCAATACTGCATTTTTCAGCCGGCATACCCTTGACAAGCGTCATAAGTCTTGACCGTGCAACAAAATTATTTTCTGCCGTAAGCGGGCCTCCCACACAGCCGCCGGGACATGCAAGAGCTTCAACATAATCAATATCGGTAAGTTTTTCGTCCTCAATATCCTCAAGTACCTTAATGACGTTATGTATCCCGTCAACGGCGATATTCCGTTCAGTATGTGTAGCGCCTGCCTCACCGCCCGATACCGCCCAAAGAATACTTTCACGCCCGGAAAAATTTTCTTTTTCTATGTCTTCATCTCTCATTTTACCAATCTGCTGTGCCATTTTAAGATAAACCTCTTTCATTGACACCACAAAATCCACCTGTGATTTTTCAACGGTACGCGCAAAATGTACTTCGGTAGCTTTTGCCGCACAGGGGCTTATAAATATAATTGCAATTTCCTCCGGTTTAAGTCCGGTTTTCTTTACAGCCTCTTTGCGTGCCATTGCTGCGGCAAGCTCCATTGGAGCTTTTACAGGTATAATATGATTAATAAGGTTAGGAAAACGCACTGTTATCAGCTTCACCACACCCGGACAAGCCGAATAAATTGTCGGCTTTAAAATTTTGCCGGATGCAAGAAGTCCACGAGTACGTTCACTTATTGCTTGTGCGCCGCGCGCCACTTCA
>CALXUL010000037.1 GCA_944391635.1 uncultured Clostridia bacterium
GAATGGGTGACGGAATTGATATTTCGGCTCGTCTTGATGTTTGTATATTATATCTTTCTGATACACGTGAAAATCCGGTATGCTGCTATAAAACAGAAATCCCTATTATACATTCTGTAAAATCAGAGCGTGACGTGCCTGTATCGGTTACAGCCGAGTGTGAACATATGAGTTATCTTCTATCTGCGCATCAATTTTTAAAATTTCAGCAATACACGGTTTTCCTGCCATAAGTTCAACCTGTTCTTTCATCAAGAATTCACAAGAATCCTCCGCAATTACACTGTACAAGTCAGCATTGCTGCTTCTTGATGCAATATCATCCCCAACGGCTGCACTTAAATAGCTTATCTGCTTATCAGCTGTAACCTCAGCGCTTAATCCTACAACTGCCCGAATATTTATCTTTCTTGAATTTATCAAGTTGATGTCCGCTTGTTCAACATCGCAGAATACCACCGCATGCATTCCTTCATCCAACATACCAGCATCAATCACGTCCTCAAACTCAAATTCCGCATCAATGCTTTTTATGCCTTTCTCTTCTGTATCGGGCAGATATAATACCGTTACATATACCTTTCCCTCAACCGACATTCTGCCCTTCTGCAATGTCTTTTTTGTTACCGCACACGACGCGTCTGCTTGTAATATTTTTAATATGTCAGGTTTTTTATCCGGCACTATCACGCTTGTCTCCGCCTGGCATTTTGATGTATTTGCATATACCCTTGATGACGCAGTCACATTTTCCCTGATTGCTTCCATACTTGTCAGTCCTCCGTTTTATTTTTTTATCCATATAAAAAACTCTTTCACAGTAATACTATGAAAGAGTTAAGATATTTATTACGCTTTTTTTATAATATTGAGCCATTTTTCATATGCAGCATCCCAAGCATCTGAGTCCTGCGGCTCATACCGTTTTATATCAAAGGAGTTTTTAACAATTTTTCTTCCTTCTTCAAGATCGGCTACTGCGCCTGTTGCCATAGCCTGAACAAGCACATTACCTATACTCGTTGCTTCTACCGGGCCGGCTTCAACTACCCGTTTGGTCGCATTTGCAGTAAACCTGCAAATCATCTGATCCTTTATTCCTCCTCCTACAATATGTACGGTGTTATATTTTCTTCCATTTACCGCTTCCATCCCCTCTATCGTTGCACGATAACGCATAGCCAAACTTTCTGCTATACATCTTACTACCGCACCTTTCGTTTCGGGAACCTTCTGACCCGTTTTCTGACAGTATTCACGAATACGCTTTGGCATATTTCCCGGGGTCTGGAATGCAGGGTAATCAGGATCTATTAAACTTGCAAATGGTTCTGCCTCATTTGCCTGCGCCTCAAGCTCATTAAAGCTTAAAAGCTCGCCTTCCCTATCCCACTGTCTTCTGGATTCCTGGATAAGCCACAATCCCATTATATTCTTTAAGAATCTTATTGTTTTGTTTACGCCGCCCTCGTTTGTAAAGTTATATTTCAAAGCATCTTCTGATATATTTGGTTTATCAAGTTCGACACCCATCAAAGACCAGGTACCGCTTGAAATATAGATAAAATCCTTATCTCCAACAACCGGCACAGATGCCACCGCAGACCCTGTATCGTGTGATGCAACAGCCAAAACAGGTATAGGATCAATCCCTAGTTCTTCACATATCTCAGGTTTTAAAGTTCCTACCGTTTCACCTGGATATATCATATCAGGGTATATATCCTCTGGTATACCAAGCTTATTTAAAATATCTTTTGCCCAAGTATGCGTTCTTGAATCATACATCTGTGATGTTGATGCAATAGTATATTCTGTACGTTTTTCCCCTGTCAAAAAAAAATTTAAAAGATCAGGTATAAACAATAGCGTCTTTGCCTCTTTTAACGCAGTGTCATCCGCAAGCTTTGCTGCCAATAGCTGATAAAGTGTATTAAACCAGTTAAATGCAATACCTGTTGAATTGAAGATTTCTTCCTTGGGTACCTTTTCAAATGCTTTGTCATACATGCCATCAGTCCTAGTATCACGGTAATGATACGGATTCTCAAGCAATTTATCATGTTTATCAAGAAGTCCATAATCCACGCCCCAGGTGTCTATTCCTATACCATCGAGGTCCTTATCACCCGAATTGACGCATTTTAATATTCCCTGCTTTATCTCAAAAAACAGGCGCAAAATATCCCAGTTAAGTGAACCGTTTACCATAACAGGATCATTTGAAAAACGGTGTTTTTCCTCAAGAACTATTTTTTCACCGTCAAAAATTGCAAGCATAGCCCGTCCGCTTGAAGCGCCTAAATCAAAAGCAAGAAACTTATATTTCTTCTTCATAACATCTGTCTCCTTATAGCATAATTTCAACTAATATTATACAAAACTATATACTTTATGTCAACATTTTTGTTTACAGATACTGTAAAATATGATATACTTACATCAAGTATATAAAAGAGAGGCGAAGTATATGTTTTATAAAGCAAATCCTACACGTTACAAAGATATGCCATATCGTCGCTTAGGAAAAAGCGGATTACGTTTGCCTGCAATTTCACTTGGATTATGGCATAATTTTGGATCTGACGCTATAATGAACAATATGCGCGAAATCCTTACCACAGCTTTTGACTGCGGAATAACACATTTTGACTTAGCAAACAATTACGGACCATATCCCGGCGCAGCAGAGGAGAATTTCGGAAGAATACTAAAGTCTGACCTCGGGGTTTACCGCGACGAGCTTATCATTTCTACCAAAGCCGGCTATACCATGTGGGATGGGCCTTACGGTGATTTTGGAAGCAAAAAATACCTTGTTGCAAGTCTTGACCAGAGCCTTAAAAGAATGGGGCTTGACTATGTAGATATTTTCTACCATCACCGCCCAGATCCGGATACGCCAATGGAGGAAACAGCGCAGGCTCTCGATTTAATTGTCCGTCAGGGTAAGGCTCTTTACGTTGGCATATCTAATTATTCACCTGTTCAAACAAAGAAAATGTGCGCTATATTAAAATCTCAAAACACACCTTTTATTATTCATCAGATGAGATATTCAATGTTTGAACGCACCCCCGAACAAGGCTTATTTGAAGTTCTTGATGCAGAAGGAATCGGTTCTATCGCGTTTTGTCCTCTTGCTCAAGGGCTTCTTACCAACAGGTATCTTAACGGCATCCCAAGCGATTCACGTATTGCCCATTCCTCATTTTTAACAAAGGAAAACCTGACGGAAACCGTACTCGAAAAGATTAAAGCTCTTAATTTGATTGCTGAAAACAGAAATCAGAGCCTTGCACAGATGGCTCTTTCATGGACGCTCAGAAATAATCTCACATCAGCCTTGATTGGAGCGAGCAGACCATCTCAGGTAACCGAAAATGTACAAGCGGCTTCAAGACTTGATTTTTCACAGGATGAGCTTGATGCAATTGAAGCGGTTTTGACAAAATAACACCCAATGAAAGGAATTTTTATATGAGTATAATAAAAACACTGGCAGGCATGCCGGACGGCAAAGAAGTTTCTCTTTACACTTTAGATAACGGCAATGGTCTTTGTGCGCAGATTTACGATTTCGGTGGTATAATAAAAAGCCTCACCATAAATGGAAGAGACGTTGTTCTCGGCAGAGAGGATTTCAGTGCTTATCTTAATAATGATGGATATTTGGGCGCAGCAATAGGCAGATGCGCAAACCGTATTCATAATTCTGAATTTACACTATCAGGGCGTATGTATAAGGTTGGAGCCAATGAAAACGGAAATTCACTTCATGGCGGCTTTGCCGGATTCGATAAAAGAGTCTGGAGAGCGGAAATGAAGGATGACAAAGAGCCTTCACTCTGTCTTTATCTTGAAAGCCCAGATGGCGATGAGGGGTATCCGGGAAATCTTTCTGTCGGGCTTACATATACACTAACCGCCGAAAATTCACTTAAAATACATTATGAAGCTGTATGCGACAGAGATACTATTGCCAACTTTACCAACCACAGCTATTTCAATCTTGACGGTCACAACAGCGGCAAAATATATAACCAGCAACTTTGGCTTAATTCTAAATTTTATACGCCAAACACTGATGAATGTTTTCCAAACGGCGAAGTCCTTGCGGTTTCCGGAACACCGTTTGACTTTACCGAGAAAAAGAAAATTGGCGATGCAATTTCATCATCACATGAACAAATCAAAACTTTTGGCGGTATAGACCACAACTTTGCTTTAGATGGCAGAGGATTCAGAAAAGTTGCAAGTCTTACCTCTTCTGACGAAACAATAACTATGGATACATATACAGATCTTCCAGGTATACAAATCTATACAGCAAATATGCTTGATGAAGGCAAATATAAAGACGGAGCAACCTATGGGAAGCATAATGCCATCTGCCTTGAAACACAGTATTTCCCTAACGCTATGGAATATTCGCATTTCATCGCACCGGTTCTGCCAGAAAAAGAACGGTATGACTCAACTACCGAATACAAATTTATTGTAAAATAATCGAATCACATATAAAGATACCCTCCTGTATGTAGTTAAAACTATCATAGGAGGGTTATTTTTTATACAATAATTCTATTAGTCAAAAATGTGCAAGCATCTTATAGCCCGATAGTTATATGTCGCAAGCGGTCTGCGATAGGCAGCATATGAATGAGCGGCAACTAAAATAGTCTCAGGCGTTCTTCTGCCAACGTCAACAATTATTGGCGTGTGGTCAAATCTGCCATCTCCACCAAAGTCAAGCTGTATTAAATCTGCCAATTCTATTCTGTCAAACCCAACTTCTACTGCCTTAGGGCCTTTTTCAGTATTGGTAATTAGAAAATCATATAATTCATTTACTCCCGTCCATGCCGGCGCGCGGTTATTTACATTTAGATAATACCACCCGAAAACCGGGGTAAAATTCATTGGCAGACCGCCTGCAAATAGGCATTGTGAAGCAAAATTTGTGCAATCACCGCCTATCTGATCAAAGTTATAGAATAACGGATTAAAGCCATATGCCCATCTTCTTGCATATGCAACTGCTTTCTGACGGTTATATGCCATAATATCACCTCCATTTTCCGTTAATACTATATACTATGCTTTGTTAAACATTTTTGTCTGCCAAAGTTTTATTTTGCATATTTCTTTCCATTTTACCATAAAAAATATCCTCTCCATAAAGAAAGAGGATATCTTTTATTTCTTTTTAATAATGGTTTTTACAATAGTTCTTGATAAATCATTATAAATAAAAACATTCACAACCATAAATATTCCAAACACAGCTATACCTATTAACACAGCATCTTTTACCCACAAAATAAAGCTATCAGTTGATACGTTATACAAAACTCTGCTCAAAGAAACAATTATAATGCACAGCATAAAATTCAAGCCTGCCTCTTTTACAAATTTTCTAATGTTTCTTTTTAAAATGTTCTTAGACAAATACCAAACAGTATATATCGTTCTTGCTAACATGGCAACCATACTTCCAAATATAACACCATTTATTCCGTATTTATGCACCGTAAGAAGTGAAATAACAAGATTAATTGATGCTTCCATATATGCCCCGGGTTTTGTTTGTCCGTAGTGTCCTGCAGCGTTTACAACATTTCCGTATGGGATACGCACACAATAAAACCATTGTGACATAATAAGCGTATATGCGAAAATAGGTCTTACATAATTAACATCCATAACGCCTCTTGTATATATTTCGACAAACGGAACTATCAAAATTGCCGCAACAGTATAAAAAACCGATGTTATAATTGTGTTAAAATATTCATAAATCTGAAATGAGTCCCAAAGCAATTGCTTTTCACGTTTCGCAATTATATTTCCTATCGCACCTGCCAGGCTTGTAGAAATGGCGTTAAGAAGATTTTCTATTGCATAAACAATACTATAATATACCGAATATACAGACACTTCTTTTACTCCGCAAAACAACGACAACAGCACTATATCGGTGTTTCTATGTATGAAATAAGATATATGATGAACCACTCCCTCTTTTTTCTTTGGGAATTGTCTTTTGGGATCATGTATTTTCTTGCTTATATGATAATGTTTTTTTATATAAATACGATATACCACAGGGTTTAGCAAAAATACAAACGCGCTTATTAACTTTACCGCATGTATACCAACCCCCGCTTTCATTGCAATTATACATACAACTGCATTTAATATAATCGTAATTATCTGAATAGTCTGAACAATATATATTTTTTGATCAGCTTTAATAAGGAGCTGATGCGTTATACCAAAATAATAATTAAAGTAATAATTTATGCCGAGTATAAGGGCAAGTGTCCCAACATACACACCGTCAAATTCTGTTTTAATAAGCACTTTAGAAAAAAGAACCAAACCTGTTAACATAATGACAAAAACTATCGAAATCTTATTAAAAAATCCTTTTGTGTTATTAAATATATCCGATACAGCCTCATCATCATTTTGTGCTAAAGGCTTGTAAAAAGACGCAATCACCATTCCGCCTATTCCGCATTCCAAAATCACTGTATAGCTGAGCAATTGGCTGATTGACTGCATTATACCGTTTACATCCGAACCAAATGTCAGCAGAATATATCTGGGAAGAATTAGACCAACTATCGCAGAAACCGCTTGATAAAGCAAGGCTATTAGTATGTTTATTTTTGCATTACGTCTTCTTGATGTCCCTTCCGCTTTCATATTTGTAATACTTCCTTTTCTTCAACTGTTTAGTCGTAAATACACACTTTTATTTTTCAAATTCCGATTTATCCGGCAATTTCTTTTCATATGCAAACAAAATCTCATTACGCACTATATCAAAATCCAATTTTGCCGGGGTATCGTTTATACATATAATTTTATATTTTTCTTTTTGTATAGCATCAATCAAGCCATCATTATTATTTGATATTGAAAAGCTTCTTCCACGTGATTGTTTGGATACAGGATAAAACTTGCCTTCTGCGATTTGATAATATCTAAAAATGCTCTGGCTTATATCATACGGGCTTCG
>CALXUL010000038.1 GCA_944391635.1 uncultured Clostridia bacterium
CATTATTCCGCCATCCATATATTTTTTTCCGTCAATATTGATAACCGGAAAAAGTACCGGCAATGCACAGCTTGCCCTTAAATACATACATTTATGGTCTGTTCGCGGGATTTGGGGATATTCTACCGTTCCGGTTTCTATATTGCTAACTACACCAAATACTTTCCCCCGATATTGAGCAAAAGCATCATAATCAAACGGAAGCAAATGTTCCGGAACTTCATAAAACACAAAATCCAGATTATACAGGCTTCTATTTTTGGGATTAATTAGATGTCTTATCCCCATATATCTTTTATCCGGCATAAATTCGGTAGCAAGCTTTAAGTTTCTGCCTATCTGGCCGGATGCGTATGATACCCCAAATGATATTCCGGCTGAAACCCCTACTATACAATCTGCCATTATGCCTTCTCTTAACAGTTCATCCATAACACCGCATGAAAAAACCGTCCTTGCAGCACCGCCCTCGAGCGTTAATCCTAACATTTCCCGTATGCCTCCCATTAAATAAACCATTGAAATTCAAAACAAGTCTACACCAATGGTTATAATAACATAAAATTCTTTTTATATCAACTATTATCGAATTTTTTTCTATTGAAAAAAAATGCTTTTTCGTATATAATAATATTATACACAAAGAATAAATGAGGTAATATATTATGGATTTCATAAAACCAAAAGCTGAATTTGATATTATCGGTTTAGGTGAAGTTATGCTTAGACTGTCACCTCCGGAAAAAGAAAAAATATCTCAGAGCGAAGTGTTTGAAAAAAACGCCGGCGGCAGTGAACTGAACGTAGTATCCGGTGCCGCTATGCTCGGCGTCAGATCTGCCATAATTACAAAACTCCCAAAAAATATTATGGGCGATTTTATATCAAGACGTATACGCTATGGAAGCGTAAGCGATGATTATGTTGTATATGACTGCTCAAAATATGCAAGACTTGGCATTTACTATTATGAAAGCGGTGTGTATCCGCGCAAATCCGCTGTTGTTTATGACCGGCATAAAAGTTCAGTCTGCTCGTTGGAATTAAATGAAATACCGCAGGATATTTATTCTAAAACGCGTATATTTCATATCAGCTCTATTTCGCTTGCTCTTGACAGCACCCTTCAGCACACATCTCTTGAAGTAATTAAAAATATGAAAAAACACGGTGTAGCAATCAGTTTTGATGTAAACTACCGTGCAGCACTATGGAGTGAGGATGAGGCAAGAGCGTGTATTGAACAGGTATTCCCGTATGTTGATATTCTCTTTGTTTCGGAAGAAACCTCACGCAGAATGCTTCGCCGCACAGGTTCACTTGAAGAAATCATGAAAGGCTATTCCGATGCATACGGCTGTAAAATTGTTGCAACCACACGCCGTGAAGTAATAAGCCCTACCCATCATAATTTTGGCTCAAAAATTTACTACAATGGTGAATTTTACGAGGAAGAGCCTTATAAAAACATAGAGGTTATTGACCGCATCGGCAGCGGTGACGCATATGTTGCCGGCGTTTTATACGGCATTCTTACCTCTGATGATATATACCGTGCTCTGTGCGTGGGCAATGCTCTGTCAGCCGTTAAAAATACTGTTTCCGGCGATATGTCGGCAAGTAATATTGATGAAATTGAAATAATTATTGCATCTCACACAGCTGTGGGGCATCAGGATGAAATGATTAGATAATTTTTATATTTCGTTGCATTTGCAATTGACATATACTACATATTGTGTTAAAATTAAGATGTTTTCAAATACTAACACAATTGGAGGAATGAAAAATGACTGTAAATGTAACTGGAGGAAAGCTCTCTAAAAAGGAGATTGACGCATACATTAAAAGAGGAATTGAAAAATATCCTGACCAGAAAGTTATCGGAGTAGACATAAATGTTGACGGTGATTATGTGGATTTAAAATATTCATTTGAAGCCGTGCCTTTTAACCGTATACGTCGTGTAACGGGTTATCTTGTAGGTACTCTTGACCGTTGGAATGACGCTAAACGTGCTGAAGAGGCTGATCGTGTTAAGCATAATGTCTGCTGCTAAAAAATAAAATTATTGCAGAAAGGCTAAAAATATTATGAACGAAAAAATACTATTTTCTTTAAGCTATGGTCTTTTTGTTCTTACAGCCGATGAATACAAGGACAACGGCTGCATAATCAACACAGTAAATCAGGTTGCAAATAATCCTGTACGAATTGCAATTTCAGTGTCTAATTCAAATCTGACCTGTTCTATGATTAAAAATACAGGAAAATTTAATCTGAATGTTCTTGCAAAAACTGTTTCATTTGATATTTTTAAGCGTTTCGGATTTCAAAGCGGTAGGTCATCTGATAAATTTGACGGCTTTGAATTCAAGCGCAGCAGTAATGGGCTTGCATATTTAACGCGTGACTGTATTGGATATATCAGTTGCGTTGTAAAAAATACGCTTGACCTCGGCAGCCATACCCTTTTTATTGCTGAGATGACCGATTCTGATATTCTTTTAGATGCAGAACCCGTAACATATGCGTATTATCACAGCAATATTAAGCCAAAGCAACAAACTCAAAAGAAAACCGGATATGTATGCAGCGTATGTGGCTATGTATATGAAGGCGAAACACTTCCGCCTGACTTTATTTGTCCAATATGCAAACATCCGGCAAGCGATTTTACCAAAATAGAATAATTTTGTGCCGCCTTATTTAAAAAGGCGGCTTTTTCTATGCAATAAATTTTTTAGCCTCCTGTAAATAGTCTCTCAATCATGAAATAACCTATAACTGTAACTACCGCCATTAGCGGCTGTAATATACGAAATTTCCACTTCCTTGTTTTATGGTTAAAAACACACATACCAAAGAGTCCGCCATCTCCTCCCCCAAAAAAGCTTATCAACAAAAGCGTATCTTCTCTAATACGTCTTATTCTATGTATTGCAGCATATTTATCTGCACCATATACTAAAAATACTACCATATTCCATACGACAATAACGCTTGTATATATCAAAACTTTCCTTCCTTTCACAAATTTTCACGAACATATTTTCGCTTTTCATGTTGACATATTTTACTCCATATGCTACTATATTAATACGAACATATATTCGTTTTTTTTGTGTGAGGTGCATTATGGATAGGATAATTTTGCATATTGATGCCAATTGTTTTTTTGCTTCGGTAGAAACTGCATATAACCCTAATCTTGCAGGATTTCCTGTTGCCGTAACCGGGGATGCTCAAGCGCGGCATGGAATAATTCTTACTGCTAATTACATTGCCAAACGTACATTCGGTATAAAGACAGGAGAAACAATACTATCTGCCAAGTCAAAATGCCCTGAACTTATTACAATAAAAACAAATCCTGACCGATATCTTCGACATAGTAAACTACTTCGACATATACTTTCTGAGTACAGCAACAATGTCGAACCTTTCGGATGTGATGAAGCATGGGTGGACATTTCGGATATTGCCAAAGATTTTTATGCAGCTAAAGAAATAGCTGAAGAAATTTCATTAAGAATTAAACGTGAATTGCATATTACAGTAAGTATAGGAGTTTCATTCTGCAAGGTTTTTGCAAAATTTGGATCGGATTATAAAAAACCAGATGCTATTACCGTAATAACTCGTGATAATTACCGCAAAATTGTTTGGCCATGCGATTGCAGCCAGCTTATATATGTAGGACCTGCTACAAAAGCCAAACTTAAAGCGCGCGGCGTTTTTACCATAGG
>CALXUL010000039.1 GCA_944391635.1 uncultured Clostridia bacterium
AGGGTTTTATAAACGCATAGGAGAGTTTCTACCGTTTTTTATAAGCAGTTTTATAAGAAATATCCATGGAAGGATGAGTATAGTTGTATTTAAAGAAGATAATAATGCAGGGATTTAAATCCTTTGCTGATAAAACAGTCCTGGAATTTGAGGACGGTATAACAGCAATAGTAGGTCCGAATGGCAGCGGGAAGAGTAATATCCTTGACGCGCTCAGATGGGTTATGGGCGAGATGAGCGCAAAAACGCTGCGCGGAGCGAATATGCAGCAGATTATTTTTGCCGGCACCCAGACAAGAAAACCGCTTAATTTTGCGGAAGTTAGCCTTGTTCTGGATAATTGTGACAGAGTGTTTCCGATAGACTTTGATGAATTGGTGGTTACGAGAAGGGTATTTCGTTCAGGTGAGAGCGTATACATGATAAATAACGCCCAGTGCAGGTTAAAGGACGTACAGGAATTATTTATGGATACGGGAATAGGCAAGGGCGGATATTCTATGATAGGTCAGGGTAATGTGGCGCAAATTCTATCAACCAAGGCGGAGGACAGAAGAGAATTTTTTGAGGGCGCGGCAGGTGTGTCAAAATATAAACATAGAAAAGAAGAGGCACAGCGTAAACTTGAGTCTGCAAATGAGAACCTTACACGTATAAATGATATAGTAACAGAACTTGAATCCCAGATAGGTCCGCTTGAGAGCCAGTCCAAAAAGGCAAGAAAATATCTTGAATATTATGAAGAATATAAAGGTCTTGACCTTGCTATTTCTCTGATTACAATAAAACGAAGCACAAGCCAGCTTGAAGAATCAGAGGCGGCGAGAGATTCGGTAGCGTCAGAGATGGACGAGCTTCGGTCAAGGGAAGCTGAAATAACAGGCAGAATAGAGGAACTTTTTGCAAAAGCCAAAGCAAGGGACGATGAGAAAGAAGAACAAAACAGAAGGCTGTCTGCAAATGAACAGGCAAAAATGAGCGCGCAGAATGATATTTCAATAGCTCGTAATAACATAAAAAACAATTTGCAAATGTCAGAACGTATAATAAAAGAAATAGAAACACAGAAATTGCGTGCTGAAAGAATGCAGGAGCAGATAGCGGAAAAGACTGAATCAATACGTCTTGCAAGGTCAAAATCTGAAGAAATGACAGCTGGTTTTGCTGATATTAGTGAAAGAAATAATGCTGTTTATCAAGAGGTAAGTGCGAAAAGAGATTCTTTGATGGACGTAAGAGCTAAGCTTTCAGCAAAAAGAGAGGAAGCTTCTGCAAAAAAAGCGAATATAGACGGAGTGCAGAAACTTCGTGATGAATATTTGGTACGTAAAAATGCAGTAATAGCAGAGAGTGAGGCAAGTGCGCAGGATGCGGCAGAAATTGCAAAAAAGATAGACAGCAACAAAGAATTGATTTTATCCACTGAGAAAAAACGCTCGGATATGCAAAAGCGTGCTGATGAGGCAAAATCAGAGTTGGAGCAAAAAGAAGAGGCTTTATCTGAGCTATTAAAGAAAGAGTCGGAGTATACGGTAAACTATAATTCTATGATTTCCAAAAGGCGTATACTTGAGGGTATGGAGAATGAATATGAGGGTTATGCAAGAAGCGTAAAACTCGTGTTAAAAGCGCCTGAGCTGAAAAACAGGATGATATACGGCGCGTTATCTGGGCTTATAGAGGTTGACAGCAATTATGTGGTTGCAATAGAAACAGCACTTTCCGGTGCGCTTCAGAATATTGTGGTTGAAAGCGAAGATGATGCAAAGGCGGCAATATTGTATTTAAAGAATCAAAAGGGCGGGCGCGCAACATTTTTGCCTTTTTCATCGGTAAAGGCAAGAAGGCTGGATAACGAGAAAGAAATTCTTAAAGAACCAGGTGTTGAAGGTATAGCATCCGATTTGGTGAAGTGTGATAAACGATACAGGCAGATTGTTGAAAATCTGCTTGGACGCACAGTTGTATGCTCGGATATAGATAATGGTATTGCGCTGGCAAAAAAATTTGGGTATAGGTTCAGGATTGTAACGGTTTTGGGCGAAATATTTAATGCCGGCGGAGCAATAAGCGGAGGCAGTGTAAATAAACAAAGCGGATTTTTGTCCCGTGCTAACGAGATAAAAAAGCTTGGAGCGGAAAGCGCGGAACTGTCCCAAAAAATATCTGCAATAAAAGCTGAAAAAGAAAAATCAGAAGAGAATATAAAAATCATACGTACGCGGCTTGATTCATATATACCGTTAATAAGAGAATATGAGAACGACATACTTCTTGCAAAGAATACGGTAGAGCATTTAAAAAACAGTATGCAATCAAGCGGCGAAAATAGCAAAGGTCTTTTAGAGGAGATAGAAAAGCTTGAAGTGCAGCTTAGTGAATCATCGGAAGAAATTGCGCGTCTTATAGGTGAGCAGAGAGAATGTGAGCATAGTTGCGAAAAGTTGATGGAGCAGGAAGAGGAAATGTCAAAAGACCTTGCTGCGCTTGAGGCGGAAAAGGAAGCTGTATCTCAGCAGGTAATAGAAGAAACTTTGAAAATAAGAGAATTATCAAAGGATATTGAAACTAAGGAAGCTGCGGTAAAGGAGATAGAAGAAAATATAAAGGCTCTTGGGGCAGAGGAAAAATTTAAGCTTGATGAGCGGGAGCGTCTTTTGGAAGAGAATGATGAACTTGAGGAAAGTATAAACGAACTTGAGGAAAAGATTGAAGAACTTTCAAAGAATACCGGGCTTATAATGAAGCTTATGGAAGAAATAGACGCTGAAAAACAGCGTATTACGGATGAACAAAGAAGTATACAGGAATCAAATAAAGAACTGACCGACCGTCTTGTACTGCTCCAGCAGGAGTTTTCACGTGCAGAAAACCGCTGTGAAAAGCTTGAAGCTGACCGTGAGAGTACAATTTCAAGAATGTGGGACGAGTATGAAATTACTCCTGCGGCAGCCGAAGAGTTTGCGGCAGAGATAGAAAATGAAAAAGTATCTGCAAAACGTCTTAGTGAACTAAAAGGTAAAATAAAGTCGCTGGGCAGTGTTAATATGGATGCGATTGAGGAATATAAAAACGTAAAACAGCGGTATGAATTTTTAGGCACACAAAAACAGGACCTTGAAAAATCGAGAGATAACTTAAACAAGGTAATTGATTCGATGCAGGAAATGATGGAAGAACAGTTTAATAAGCAGTTTGAGCAGATAAACGAAAGCTTTAAAAAGGTATTCAGTGACCTTTTTGGAGGCGGCAGAGGTCGAATTTACCTGTCCGAGCCTGAAAACATACTGGAGTCGGGAATTGAAATAGAGGCACAGCTCCCAGGAAAGGCTCTTCAGAATATGAGTCTTTATTCGGGAGGAGAGCGCGCTATGATTGCAACAGCATTGCTGTTTGCAATACTCGCGGTAAAACCAACACCATTTTGTGTGCTTGACGAGATAGATGCGGCGCTTGATGATGTAAACGTATCAAGATTTGCAACATATCTCAAAAACTACTTAGATGGCACGCAGTTTATTGTAATAACGCACCGCCGCGGTACGATGGAGGCGGCGAATGTGCTGTATGGTATGACGATGCAGGAGAAAGGCGTTACAAAAATGCTTTCGCTTGCAATTGACGACGTGAGCGACGATATGCTGGCGTAAAAAGAAAGGATTTTGGATATGGGATTGTTTGACAAATTAAAAGAGGGCTTGTCTAAAACGAGAGGCTCAATTGCGCAGAAAGTAAATGATGTATTCAGTACCGCAAGCGCGATTGACGATGATTTCTATGACGAGCTTCTGGAGGCACTTATAACGGCTGATTTAGGTGCATATACATCAGAATATATAATTGATGAACTGCGTGACCGTGTGGCAGCGAAACGGCTTAAAACAGCTGATCGCGTAAAGGAGGAGCTTCGTGATGTTATAAGGTATATCCTTACCAGACGTGATTGTAAAATGAAGCTTGAAACAACACCATCGGTTATTTTGGTGATAGGTGTAAACGGGGTAGGCAAGACCACCAATATAGGTAAGCTTGCCGCACATTATAAAGCAAAAGGTAAAAAGGTTTTATTGGCTGCGGCAGATACATTTCGTGCCGCAGCAATTGACCAGCTTGATATATGGGCTAAAAGAAGCGGATGCGAGATAATAAAGCATCAGGAAAATAGCGATCCGGCATCTGTAATCTTTGACGCCTGCTCTGCTGCAAAGGCGCGTGGATATGATATTTTAATATGCGATACGGCAGGGCGGCTTCATAATAAGAAAAATTTGATGGATGAGCTTGCAAAGATTAATAGGGTAATAGAGCGGGAACTGCCGGATGCGTCAAAAGAAGTATTGCTGGTGCTGGATGCTACAACAGGGCAGAATGCGCTGTCTCAGGCAAAGCTGTTTTCTGAAGTGGCAGATATTACGGGAATTATACTCACCAAGCTTGACGGTACGGCTAAAGGCGGAGTTATAGTACCGATAATGAGGGAACAGAGCCTGCCTGTAAAATTTATAGGTGTCGGCGAGGGTATAGACGATTTGGAAGAATTTGTACCGTATGAATTCTGCCGTGCGCTGTTTGAGGAGCAGGATGATAATGCTTAGGGGATTGGGTCATATAGTTACTGTGATGCGGCACAGGCGCATGGTTATAATTCATTGCGCAAAATGCGGAATATTAAGACAGGGAATTTTTCACGATTTGTCAAAATACAGCCTAACTGAGCTTATACCAGGGATTAAGTATTACCAGGGCAACAGAAGTCCAAATGAGGCAGAACGAAAAGATAAAGGTTATTCTGAGGCTTGGATGCATCATAAAGGCAGGAATAAGCATCATTTTGAATATTGGACGGATTATGACCCGGTAAAACGGGTGCTTGTACCGATAAAGATGCCGATAAATTACGTTAAAGAGATGTTTTGTGACAGGGTTGCCGCAACAAAGGTATATCAAAAAGAAAACTATACCGAAAGTGCGCCTCTTGATTATTTTTTGGGTGGCAGGGCAAAGACTTCGATGCATCCGGATACAGCGGTGCTCCTTGAAAAACTTTTGGTTATGCTAAAAGAAAAAGGCGAAAAAGAAACGTTTTTGTATCTTAAGACCTTAAAGGATTACTGATGAGGTGAAATGTTATGACTGAAAGCAAAATTTGCGAGGAAATGATAAAATATTTCGGCACAGACAGAAG
>CALXUL010000040.1 GCA_944391635.1 uncultured Clostridia bacterium
GCTGTGGTACAGAAAAAATCGTCCCGATGTCTGCCGCGGACAGCTATCAACCGACTTTTTCAGACAACCGAAAATAAACGCGCTCAAGGCCGCCGCGGGATTACTAATGCTGAACATGATTTCCAGACCAGATTTTATTTCCTACGACATACAATATGTAAATTCCTTTCCAAGGAAAATCTGTTCCTTTTTGGGAGCTATTAGAGCAGGCTGGACTGTTACAAGCTACGACCAACTTAGAAAAATAAGCAAAAACTTTGACATATATATTTTTGAAGGATTTTTACCTGATAAATAAGCGGTCCGCTTTTTGCGGACCGCTTATTATTATAATAATATATTATAATAATATATCGGCATTGCGCTCCAGCCATGACATAGACTACCGGCGTTATTAAAATCACTTTCTCCCTTTTCTGTTTCCCAAAAAGATGTAGCACCAGCATCGAGCATATGCTTGTATTTTATACGTATATCTGCAAGAATATAATCTTTATATCTTTTAAAATCTGTTTTCAGCAATGCATCATATTTAAAGCAAGTCATACTTAAAGTTGCTTTAGTAAGCGTGTTATCTGATGCAAGCTGTTTTGCAATATTTTCAGCTATTGTTCCCTCTGCCGCATTGCACAAAATTGCAAGTGAATTTACAAGTTCGCTAAAACCGGTTCCTAAACTGCTGTTTTTAAACAGCTGTCTTTCCTTATCATAATAGACCTCAAATATCTTCTTGTTTAGCCGGCATATTGTATCTTGATAATGTGCATTTTGACCTGACAGACAATAAATTTTATCCATTCTGTCAAGAGCAACAGAAAGCAAACAGTTAAGTGCAGCGTCATATATTTGTGTGCTGTTCTTTCCTTTTTTACCGTCCATATCATCTGACCACTCATAAAAATTCCAATGGCAGCTGTCAGGAAAATTGGGTACCAGACCATTGCAATCAATGCGTTCAAGAAATACATTCAATATAGAATTTAGCTTCAAAAGAATTTCACGGGCAAGAGTCAAGTCTCCTGAATATTTTGTGTATTCATACACTTCTATAAAATAATGCAAAGAAAAAGACGGAATTGTAAGATTGTTTCCGCTCGGGATACAAATAGAAAGCAGACCGTCTTCTCTGTCGTCCTTGCTCATTAAATATAAGTTAGCACGAGGATATTCATATTCCTTGAAAGCATAATAACCACAGAGCATCTGATTGCGGCTGTCCATGGCATACAGCCCCTGCTCACGCCACGGACAGTCCTCATAATGGTCATGCATACATAGTTCAAGTGTTCGAACAGCTACATCGTATATTTTTTGATCCAAATCATCTTCAAGTTTTTTATTTACTTTCAAAACCGGGTAATAACATGGATAAACGCCTATATATTCTATATCTATCTGGCTTTGAGTATAAACCTCTAGATATCTTAGCCCCAGTCTGCGAAAATAATTTGTATACTCATTTTGTCCAGGACCTACTGTCAATTCAAAACTAAAGTCACGACCATGAATTTTTCTCCGGACACCTCCGTCTGTTATATGTTCTCCATAGCAGATTAGTACATTTTGCTTAACAGCGGATTTCAACTTAACGGTAAAGTATCCTACTTCCTCATAACCAATGTCATACAGAAAATGCTTGCCGTTCTCATTAAATATAAGCTTTGGCTGGAGCCTATCGGAAACAGTGAGCTTTTTTATGGGGCGATGATACATAGGTAGATTTTGGTCAATCTCTACACTATATGAAAAACCGGAGAAATCACCGGTTTTCCAGTTATCCTCTTGTGTACAATCGTATAAATAACTAAATCCCAACTGACCCGTTATTAATTTACAATATCCATTCTTATATGCTCTGCTGATTCTTGAAAGAGTACTGCTATCAGAACAGCACAACAGCTCTTGATCGGCACATATCTCATAACGCAAAGCCGGATTGCCCGGATAATAGCTCATATTCTCCTTGCCGTAATACCATACTGTTATTGCAATGCTGTTTTTGCCAGGCAAACAAAATTTTGTAATATCGATTGTATCATATACTTTATAATAAGGAAAATCAGGATATTGATCTGAATCTACGAATTTGCCGTTTACATATACCACGTAATTGGAATCAGCAGAAATATTTAGTTTAATATTTCCAGTACAATATTTAAAGCTATCGTAAAACTCTCCATATGTATCATACTGTAGTAAATTATCTGTCCATATCCATTTTGATTTATTTTTCATATTATACCTACTAAATAATATAAAATAATTTTTGTAATATTTTAAAATTCCTAAAAAAATACCCGTGAAAATCACGGGTATTTTTAATAAATCAAGTATTTTACTCAGAATAACCGTTATAGTTTGCAAGAATAACTGCAACTTCCTGACGTGTTATCGAATTCTTAGGATTGATATTAAGAACACCATAATCGTTAGAACCGTTAATCAAGCCATAATTAACAACAGCAAGTCTTACGTAAGGCTTAGCCCAATTAGATATATTGCTTTCATCCGCAAATCCACGCTCATTATAAGCAGTATCTATAGCTGCCTGGTTTGAATTATAAAGAGTGAGAGCGTCATCAGCCTCGCCATTTGCAATTACAATAGTACTAACTGCGATCTTAGCAAATTCCTGTCTTGTAGTAGATTTTTTACCGTCAAATACCGTATCGCTGACACCTGTCATGATTCCAAGCTTATAGCAGGCTTTGACATAATCACTTGCCCATTTGGGAATTTCATCAGTATAAGGAACAGCTACATCACTATAAAGTGTCTGATCAATTCCAAGTACTCTGATAGCTATTGCGGCTACTTCAAATCTTGTTATATTATCCTTAGGTCTAAAGTTACCGTTATCACCTTCAAAATAACCAAATCCGTTATCGTTAAGGAAGTTAATCTCATCAACAGCCCATGAAGAGATAGTACCTGCATCATTATATACAGCCTTAGGTCTGTTGGAGTTGATTGTAACCTTTATAATTTCGGTACTTACATCTGTAGGTGTATCCGAACCATCAGCAAGTTCCTTAACAGCTATCTTCACATAAACGCTTGTGTATTTTGCAAATACTGGAATAACTGCACTTTCGCTTATAGAACGTTCGGAAGCTACAGAAACTGTGCAATCTTTATCTGAATATACTGAATATGTCGTTGGTGAATATCTATCATCAAGAATATTCAATTTAAGTTCATATTCAGAAAGGTTTTCAGCAGCATCAATAGCATATACTCCAACTGATGTCTGAGTACCGTTTTCCACTGAATAGTAGTTATTATCAGGTACAGGAACTACCGGCTCAAAGTCGGCAGATGAAGTATGAATTTTCAAAGTATAAACTGCGCTGTATTTACCATCAGCGGAAATAACTTTAAGATATGCCAAGTTATCAACAGCATTAAGAACTACTGTATTATCTGCAAAAGCATTTGTGCACTGACGATCGGAATATACTGCAAATGTTGCATTAACATTTTCAAGCAAAGGTACAACAGTAAATGAGTTGCCGTTTATCCATGTCTCATATACCATATCACCATCATTTGTCATACCGAATACAGATGCAACACCTACAGAGGAAATATCCTGCTTAATGGTAAGCTTAAATATTTTTTCAGGAAATCCGGGCCTTTGTACACCGATTTCTATTGTTTTGCTTACATTAATGCTGTCGATAAGATAAGATCCATCAGATGTGGGATTAAGCTTAAGACCTCTTTCGTAAACCGTTATTTCTGCACCCTCGGAGCAATAAGGTAAAACATTAAATGATGAGCTATCTGCAGGTATTACTGCTTCAAATTCGGTATCAGAAATCTTTGTAGCATTTTCAATATAAGTAAGCTCTGTCTGATCATTCTCAGTCTGGAATACACTTAACGAATATACATTAGAAATGCTGCCATCCTCAGAAACGACCTTAATATACTTAATGGTCGGTGTAGCACCGATACCACTGATCTTATTAGCGGTAAACGGTACTGTACACTGTATTTCATCATAAATTCCATAAGTAGCACCGGTTGCCACTACAATATCAGGAATAACAAATTCTATTTCCTCTTTAGCAACACATGCATATACTGCATTATCGGATATTCTCCAGTCACCAAAACGCAGTAAATCTGCGCCAATAAGCGTTGATTTATTGATTACAGCTTTATATACATCTAATACACTGCCATCATATGATGAGAATTTAATGTAAAATATATTTTCCCCACCAAATACTGCAACAGGTTCTTCTACTTTATTCTGGAATTCAGCATCAGAATAAATACCGTAAGAAGCCTGAGGTGTATTAAGCTCAATCTGAAAATCATATGTATCTACATTTTCTGATACACTGTCGGTATAGGTCTTGGAAACTGTATCTATAACACCTGGACCGTATATAGAATAATCAAGAGCTTTACCAAAGCTGCTGTCAGATTCATTAACAGAAGTAAGGTTCCAATCTGTATAGTAATAGCTTGCTTTTGCATAAGATTCATATCCTTGTCTGAACTTAATGCTCTTTCCGGCAGATTCCTTGCTATATGAATCAGCAAAATAATTGTAATTCATATCCCATACTGTGCCTTTTTTACATGCTCCCATATCAACCTGCTGATTGCACTTAACAAAGCGGTTAAAGTTCATGACAACATTATTGACACACTCTTTTGCACTCAATTCTTCCTCAG
>CALXUL010000041.1 GCA_944391635.1 uncultured Clostridia bacterium
GGAGGTGGTTGAATAATGCTTAAAATTATACAACTTAATTGTAAATTAAATAAAAAAGTAAATAACTTAATTGTAATTTAACAAGTAAAATCATGTCAAGGACGGAGGTGATAAATATTGCTTGACTGGATATTCGAGGGAATTGTCAAATGGATCTCAAGTATTGTATCACAACTTATGGATGCGGTTTCAGGGCTGTTTTTGAACACGTTGAATACCGATCTGACGGCGATGGAAGAATACTTCCCGTTTGTTACGAAAGCATTTGATGTAATGCAGTATATGGCATGGGCAATTCTCTTTTTAATTACGGTTTGGCAGTTATTCCGCGTTTTCGGCGGACCGATTACGGAGGCTGAAAATCCATTGACATTGCTTGCGAGAAGTTCCTTGTTTGCTTTGCTTATCGGATATGCCAAGCCGATATTTCTGATTGCTTTGGATATTGCCAGAGCGCCGTATACCGCTTTAATGGATGTGGCGATGACCTCAGAAGATTTTACTTTTGCAGGGATAGAGCAGTCATTGAGTAACGGGCTTACGACATTCATAGCCATAACGTCTGTTGTCGGGCTGCTGCTCCTTATCATTCTTGAAATTTCCCTTGGCTGGAATTATTTCAAGCTTCTACTCGAAACCGTGGAAAGATACATTGTCGTAGGCGTGTTATGTTATACTTCTCCTCTTGCGTATGCAATGGGTGCCTCAAAATCAACTGTCAATGTATTTAAGGCATGGTGCCGAATGGTGGGATCACAGCTTTTGCTGCTCGTTTTGAATGTTTGGTTTCTCAGAGCCTTTAACAGTTCTATGGGACAATTCATGGGAAACGGCGGCGCACTGTCAACAGGCGGAGGCAGTATATTCTTGTGGATGTTCTGTGCGTTGGCTTTCTTAAAAACTGCACAGAAATTTGACAGCTATGTGTACATCACACTTTGTATACTCATTTTTAAACTGTATCTCTTTGAGGTTTAGGGCTGTTTCATCCAGGATTTCAAGGGTTTTATCGGTCTTTAGGTCACTCCATACAACAGAACCGTTTTCCTCAAGACCCACACGATAATCTGCGGTTTTGGTGCCGGTTTTTATCGTCATTTCTACATATACACGTTCTCCGGCTTCTGCTTTGGGGAAATCAGAGTCTATCTGTGAAACTTTGGAATCGGTAAGATAAACCCCGGTCCTTGCATTCCGGTAAAGCTGATGCATATGCAGCTGTCTGCCGTTTTCATTCATAAACAGCATCTTCAGCCTCTGATGGTTTTCTGTTGCTACAAAACTAAAGCTTACAAAAATATCCCCGGAAACCGCATTTTCTAATGTAATTTTCCCGGTTTGTCCAGACGAGCCGTCACTGTTATATGCGTGTATGTCGCCATTTTCCTCATCATATTTTACAAAATGCCCGTCATCTGCGATTTCTTCGGTAAAAGAATCAGGCTTTTCTGAAAAATCATAGGACCAGTTAAAATCTTGTGCCCCCGCCGTTATCTGTAAAATCATTACAATTATTAAAATTACTGTTAGCTTTTTCATTGTATACTCCTTTAATGCCGCCTAATGAGTAAACGTAATGCCTATTTATAATATTAAAATGACGAATACCCTTCTGAAACAGGCGTTAACGAATCATTAGCGTCCCACAAAAACAGCTTATATTTTGAGAAATCATCTGCTATATCAAACATAAACATATCAGAAAAATTCTTATCAATTGATACATTCTTTAAAAGCTTTACCTTAACGACACTTCCGTCTTCGCCATATACAGCACAAATAATATCAGTCGCAATCGGCGCAGTTGTATTGTTAACTACCGTATATGTTATAAGGTATTCATCAGCATTTGCACTACAATCCTGAACAGTGAGTTTCGGAACAAGCACCTCTAAATTATCTATCGTTGCGTCACATACTAAATATTCATTTTGTATCTGTATTTTCTTTATATTAAAGCTTTCAGCGCCTCCGCTTGCACTACTAAATGGTTTTGTTGCTATCTCATCTGCATAAACATATCCGTTGCTTGTAAGCTTTGCTGTTCTTACGCTTATCGTTTTAGCAGTAAAATTAAAGGTTAATTCAGCTCTTATCGGTACATTATATTCTGTTTTATAAAGGTCATAAGAAAACTGTTTACTTCCCTTATCGGTCAATCCAATATGAGTCCCGTCATCCTCCACTATCGCAAGCACAAAAACAGTCTGTATTTGCTTTCCGTCATTATTTAAGAAGTGTATTTTCATTCTGTTATGACCTTCATTAGCCGCAAAATCAAAGTACACCTTTGTGTTATCAGCTGTAAGCGCGTTATCAAAAGTTATTGTTCCGGTCTGTGAACCCGAATTATCCCCGTTATAGGCATGGATTTTACCGCTTTCCATATCCTGCATAACATAATTTTCATCGTCTATGTACTGAGGTGAGAAAAGAGATGATTCTTTGTCAAAGTTCTCGTTGCATACTCTATTATAAATGGGATTATCATATGTATCCGGTTCGTCAGGGGTAACAACCTCTATATCATATACATCTATATCACAAAGCATATATTCATTACTTACGCCAAAGTTATCTATAGAGTCTGCCTGCGCGGCAAAAGCTCTTTCCGGAATCCAGGAATTAAACATCCATGTTCCGCCCGCTTTCATTCCGAGTCTTACGGTATAGT
>CALXUL010000042.1 GCA_944391635.1 uncultured Clostridia bacterium
TGTGCATTATTGATATTCATATTCTTTTCCTCTCTCCTCCGGCAAGCGAATGTTTAAATACCGCATCCATTGTCTTTACCGGTATAAATTTTACAGCATCCTTTACCTCTTTGGGTATATCGTCCAAATCGGGTTTATTGTCCTCAGGTATAATTACAGTTTGGATACCAGCCCTTAGGGCAGCAATTGATTTTTCCTTAAGCCCGCCTATCGGCAGTACTCTGCCTCTTAAAGTAATCTCGCCCGTCATTGCAACATCGCGTCTTACCGGCTTTCCTGTAAGAGCACTTGCTACTGCCGTAGCAAGCGTTATGCCTGCTGACGGGCCATCCTTTGGCACCGCACCCTCCGGCACGTGTATATGTATATCTTTTGTTTTGTAAAAATCGCTTTCTATTCCAAGGCTGCTGCTAATCGAACGAATATAACTTATCGCCGTCTTTGCAGATTCTTGCATTACATCGCCAAGCTGTCCGGTAAGTTCGGTTTTTCCGGTTCCATCCATTACATTTACCTCAACAGAAAGCGTTTCCCCGCCTACCGATGTCCATGCAAGCCCCCGCACAATTCCAACCTGGTCTTTTTCATTCATTAAGTCGTAATTATATAACGGTTTACCCAAATAATCTTTCAGATTTTTTGACGTTATCTTCACGCTGCGTCTTTTTTCAGACACAATCTTCTTTGCTATTTTACGCATAAGCGATGCTATTACACGCTCAGTCTGACGAACTCCTGCTTCCCTTGTATATTTCTGGCATATAAGCTCAATTGCATCATCTGAGATTTGATATTTCTTCTCGCCTATCCCATTTTCCTTTGCCTGTTTCGGCAACAAATAACGTTTTGCTATATTGAATTTTTCCATCTGGGTATAGCCGCTTATTTCAATTATTTCGAGCCTGTCCGCAAGCGGCTTAGGAATTTTGGAAATATCGTTAGCCGTTACAATGAACATAACATCCGACAAATCAAACGGAAGGTCTATAAAATGATCACGGAACTCATTGTTCTGCTCATAATCGAGCACCTCAAGCATAGCAGATGACGGATCACCCTTTATATCCGACCCCAGTTTATCTATCTCATCAAGAAGCATCAGCGGGTTTTTCGTCTTAGCCTGAATAATACCTGCTATTATCCTGCCCGGCATTGCGCCGATATATGTTTTTCTATGTCCGCGAATTTCTGCTTCATCATGCACTCCGCCAAGCGAAATACGAACATATTTCCTGCCAGTCGCACGCGCAATTGATTTTGCAATCGATGTTTTTCCCGTTCCCGGAGGACCAGCAAGACAAATAAGCGTTCCGTTTCTGCCTTGGGTCAATTTTCTAACTGCCAGCTGCTCAATAATACGTTCCTTAACTTTTTCAAGACCATAGTGATCCTCTTCAAGGATCTGTGCGGCATTTTCTATATCAAAGTTTTCCTCAGTTTTTATATTCCATGGCAAGGACAAAACCGTATCAAGATAATTTCTCGATACTGCACTATCGGCACTTGATGCCGACATTTTCTCAAACCTTGACACTTCTTTTAATAATTTCTCCTCTGTCTGCTTAGGCAGCTTTAGCTCCAGTATGCGCTGGCGGTATTCCTCAGCCTCATCATCTATCCCCTCGCCGAGTTCTTCGTCGATTATACGCTTTTCCTCGCGCAAAAAATACTCACGCTGATTTCGCTCTATCCGTTCGCGCACACGCATATTAAGCTGTCCCTGTATTTTTAATATTTCTATCTCGATGCCCAGCGCCGTTACAAATGCCTCAACTCTTTCATAAACATCCGCCGTTTCCAGAAGTTCCTGTTTAATATGAAAATCAAGGTTTGCAATACCTATTAAAAAATCGCAGAAATTCCCTAATGTTTTTATATTTTTGATACGTTTTACCAGTTCTTCTCTGGAAATAACTCTTGAATATTTAATGTAATCGTCAAATACAGCCTGGATACTTCTAATGCAAGCGGCGTTTTTTACCAGATCTTCCGGTTCCGGCTCATCCTCCGCATATGCAGTAACTTTAAAATACGGCTCGGTTAATAATATTTCGGAAAGACTCACTCTTTCAAGCCCCTCTACCATCACCCTTACCGCACCACCTGGCAGCTTCACAATCTGCTTTACATTGCAAAGAGTTCCTGTCTGATACAAATCCGACATACGCGGCTTTTCGGTTCCCGGATCAATCTGCGCTGCAAGGATTATCTCATGATTTTTTGCCATAGCTGCCTCTATAGCCCTTTTTGAAAAATCCCTGAGTACATCAAAGCTTACCGTGGATCCCGGCATTATTACTATATTCCTAAGCGCCACTAACGGCAATACATAGTTCATTTTCTATCTTTGTTCTCCTTTTTATACCGCAAGCGAATCTCCTCTTTCCATCGACATCACATAACCCGCATTGCGTATTTTATCTTCAAGCAGCCTTAAGCCTTCTGCACTTTCAGCTCCGGTAGCCAGCTTGTTATCATACAAATTATATTTTTTTCTTACCATCACAGGCGACAAATTCGGCATAACAACATTTGCCCCTGCCATAAGCCCTTTTTCTCTTCCGTCAGGACTAAGCGTACCAAGCGCTGTTGTGGCAGGTATTAATGCCTTCGGGAATATCAGCCGTAATATCGCAATCATCCTCACTGTAAGCTCTACGCTTCCTTGCGAAAATTCCCCAAACGGCGTGTCCTTATGCGGCACAAACGGACCTATCCCTATCATAGCCGGATCAAGTTCTTTTAAAAATTTAATATCCTCCAAAAGATTCTCTATCGTCTGATAGGGCGAACCTACCATAAACCCTGAACCTACCTGGTAGCCAATCTCTTTTAAATCAAACAGGCAGCGTTTCCGGTTTTCAAGGCTCATACTATCTGGATGCAGTTTTCTGTAATGCTCCAAATCCGCTGTTTCATGCCTTAGAAGGTACCTGCAAGCCCCTGCATCAAAATACATTTTATATGCATTACGGCTTTTTTCTCCCAAAGACAGCGTAACCGCCGCATCAGGCGCAGCCTCTTTTATTTTCTCAACAATTTTGCAAATACGCAAATCAGTAAAATACGGATCTTCTCCGCCTTGAAGCACAAACGTTGAAAATCCAAGCTCCGCACCTTTTTTTACACAAGCTATAATTTCCTCCGCAGTCAGCCGGTACCTTGATGCCTCTTTATTTGATGCACGTATACCGCAATACAGGCAGTCATTCTTACAATAACTTGAAATCTCTATCAAGCCTCGTATAAATACCTTATCTCCATAATAACTGCGCCGTACTTTGTCTGACAGGTGAATCAATTCCTCTTCATCCTTACCGTTTATAAGAGATATAAGTTCTACATCGCTAATATTATCTCCACGGCAAAGCCGTTCTGCAAGGCTTTTCATATTATTTGTCCGCCCCCTACTACAATTTCCCCATCATAGAAAACCACCGACTGTCCCGGGGTTATTGCCCTTTGAGGCTGCTCAAATTCAACCAACACCTTACCATTATCAAGGTTATATACTCTTGCCGGCTGTTCTTTCATAGAATACCTTGCTTTTGCCAGTAACTTCGTTCCGTCATCAATTTTATCGCATGCCAAAAGGTTTACCCTATCAGCTATAAGAGTCTTTTGAAAAAGTCCTTCATTCGCAGATAACACCACGCGGTTATGCTCCTTGTCAAGCTCTATAACATACATAGGCTCGGGCAGCGCCAAACCAAGACCTTTGCGCTGTCCAATTGTATAATGTATCATACCTTTATGCTTGCCGAGAACGTTGCCCTCACGGTCACAAAAATCTCCCGGCTCAAAAGTTCTTCCGGTATAATTTTTAATAAATCCCGCATAATCTCCGTCAGGTACAAAGCATATATCCTGACTGTCCTTCTTTGCGGCATTGTTAAAGCCCTGTTCCATAAGCTCTTTTCTTGCTTCTTCCTTTGTAAGTTCGCCAAGAGGAAATCTCAAAAACGAAAGAAGTTCTCGCCTTAATCCATAAAGCATATAGCTTTGATCTTTTTTGAGGTCTGCCGCCTTTTTTAAAAAGTAGCCGTCCCCATCTTTTTCAACCCTCGCATAATGTCCGGTTACAAAACAGTCATAGCCGTTTTCCTTGGCATAATCAGCTAATACACCGAATTTCAGCCGCATATTACACAGCACACACGGATTCGGCGTACGGCAGTTTATATACTCTTGCGCAAACTCATCCACTACCATCCGCTTAAATTCTTCCGCAAGATCCAATATAAAAAGCTTTGCCCCAAGCTTTTTCGCCGCATTTTGTGCATCCTGTTCTGACTCTTTGGCGTCTAATAAAAGACGCATCATAACGCCGTCAGCTTCATAGCCCGCCCTTCGCATAATAAGAAGCGCCGCAGTGCTGTCTACTCCTCCGCTCATCGCAACAAGTGCTTTTTTCATACTGCATTCGCCTCCCAATTGTCTGTAATAGACAAAATTATACTTATTTTATTATAATATATATACTCTTCTTTTTCAACCGTTTTTTGCAAAAATTTCTTTATCTATAAAATCCGGCTTGGAAAAATCATATGCTTATTTAAAGTTAAAGTAAAAGGAGCGGTTTTTATAACCGCTCCTTTTACTTTATCCATTTACTCTTCTTTTACAAATGTTGCCACCGATTTTTCATTATACTGAGATGAAATAATTCCACCATCCGATAATCTCGAATATACCCCGGCAAACACAGAATTATATACATAAAGCCCTGTTAAATTGGAATATTTTTTAAATTCAGGCTTATCTGCGGCAAGATATATGTTCTCTGTCTTATAAGGCACACAATACTGCTGGACTATATAATCTTCGTTTTCATATTCTCTGATTATTTTCTCCCACTCCTCCTGTGTACAATCCACACCTGCAAAAACGCCTCTTGAAGCATATGAATCACTCGGTTTAATAATATAACTATCTTTATCCTTTATTATCCTGTCCTTATCCGCCATACACATTTTTGCCGTATAGGGTATATGCTCCTCAATAAGGCTATTCTCCTCATTAGTCAAAATCCGCTTTGTTTGCGGGTCACGCAATATATAAAATAAAGCTTTATGATGAATAACCTGCGTCCTAAGCCCGCCTGCAACCATAACCGCATTATCTTTATAAGCATCTAAAAAAGCCTGGCAATTTTCCAGATTATTCATTATATCCACCGTAACAGCACGGCGATATATAATATCTATTCTTTCCCCTTCTTTATCATAAAGGATTCCATTTTTATAATCAAGTTCTCTTATATCACAGATTTTAGCACAAAATCCGTACTTTCTAAATCTCTTTATAAACTCCTCAAACTCCGGCAGATATGCCCTGTCAAGGAAATCCACAATTGCAATTTTAGGATCTTTCTTTCTGTTTTTAAAGCGCCTGTAAAGCTGCATAAGCGATACTACCCAGGTATCAAAAAGCTCAAATTCCGAAACCTCGCCCAAAAATTCTCGCGGCAGGTTATTATATGAAAAAGCCCTCCTAAGCTCCAAATCCTCAATCATGGCGCTCGTTCCGTCGGTATTTATTTCGCAAAATTTGTATCCGCCTGTATCTTCGTCATAGAATATATCCATTCGCATTATAGGAATATTTATATCATATCCGGTATCTGCGAGTATAAGTTCTTCAAGCTGCCTGGAAAATGGGAACAACCTCCTATATTCAGGTGATTTAATGTAATTGTCAATAATTTTATCAAATATGCCATAGAAATCATCAACAATCCGACTAAATGCTTGTATATCCTTTTTTGAAAAGACTTTTGGTATATGAAGAGTCTGAACGCACCTTCCATGAAATGCAACACTTGATGATAAAAGATACTCTCTTACCCTTAAACCAGAATCAAGACATGTATCATAATTATCCTTAATATATTTAACAATCCTGTTATCCGTCATTATTGCCCTCCAGTTTTATACTTTAAAAGACAAGAGGCTTTTAAACTCCTCTTCTTTTCCATATTTTGCCGCATCATCAAGAAGATTTGAAATCTCTCCGCCTGCATATCTTCCGTATATTTGCGCGTTCTTGCCGTTTTTCTGAGCCTCAGTTTGTGCATCAATTATATCGCAAATTCCAACATTTTTATATTTTTCCAAAATACCGTCAACAAGGTCCTCATTATAAAATATATTTTTTATAAGCCCTGCATATGCAAGAGCTTTTTCATATGGCATGCTGTCTGCAATCCTGATTTCAATATATTTTTTTAGCCTTATATCAGGGAAAACCATTGATAAAAAGTGTTCAATCATAGCCTCATCCATGTTAACCCTGCCGCTTATAGACTGCATGCTTTCCTCGCCTGTATAAATAAACCCATCCTGTGAGGGAATAAATATTGCCGGTATCTTCAATAGATAATCGGTATATGACGAAAACCCAAAATCATCGCTGAATAAATCCGGAACAATAGCAGTACGGCAAGGGTCAACACCACGCCATATCCCAACTCTTTTTAGATAATTCCCATCACTCGCTAAAGAATCAGCACTAAGCAGCGCAAGAAACGGAGACATGATATACGCTGCGCGATATTTCCTTACAAAATCCCTTTCACTGCTATAATCAACCGACACCTGCGCCGAAGCAGTCGCACGCATCATATATTTACCGAATTTTCCGGTTTTTTCAAAATATTTATCCATATATTCATATCGTTTTTTGGGAATAATCTTGATAGAATCCACCAAATCTTCACTAAGTACCGGAACGCATAATAGTTTTGCCGCCTCCTCTTTTAGAGCAGGAGCTATAATTTCATAAAACTTTTCAAAAGCAGACCTTGCCTCATCCAAAGAATCAAACGGTTTTGTGCTCACCTCAAGCTGTGCTCCCGGCTCAAGCGATAAATAAAAATTTTCCGCCTCAAGCCCCAGCAAAAACCCGTTTTCATAATATGAGTCTATAAACTTATCTTTTATTTTATTTAATATATTCAAAACGCCGCCCAAATAAGCAAGAGGCTTCTGTTCTGCCATCACAAAATGCTCAAGCTCTATACCTATCCTCTGTGATATATTAGCTGCCTGCCGGAAATATTCACAGAATCTTGTCTGTATGTCCATTGGCACTTTTTCCTCTTTTCTTTTTTAGTATTATATAATATACCACATTTTGCCTTAAATATCAATAAAGGAAATTTAAATACTGAAATTATACTTTAAAAATTTTGCAAAAAATATTTGCATAAAGGCGGCTGTTGTGTTATACTTAAATATGGTGTTTTATGCACCGCAGAAAAAATGCAAGGAGGGATACCGAATGAAGCAAGGAATTCATCCCGAATACAAGCAGACTACTATAAGATGTGCTTGCGGCGAAACTATCGAGATTGGTTCGACAAAAGAGAATATCCAAGTCGAAATTTGCTCGAAATGCCATCCTTTCTACACCGGAAAGCAGAAGCTCGTAGACACGGGCGGTCGTGTAGAAAAGTTCAACAAGCGTTTCAACAGAAAATAAGTTTGTTGTATTTTTGTAGTAATTTTTTTGCACATTAAGGTTAAACCTACGCTTAGATGACCGATTCACCAACGGTTTCCCAGCGTCAGGGGATCATTTGATAATAGGAGGTGAAAGCAATGACTAAGGAACGCAAACAGGAGATTATTTCTACTTTTGCAACTCATGAAGGCGATACCGGTTCTCCCGAAGTACAAATCGCTCTTTTGACCGAGAGAATTAACCATCTTAACAATGAGCATCTTAATACTCACAAGAAGGATAACCACTCACGACGTGGTCTGCTTATGATGGTTGGTAAAAGACGTGGTCTTATGAATTACCTTAAAGCTCAGGATATCGAAAGATACCGTGCGCTTGTTGCTAAATTAGGACTTAGAAAATAATTTTGTTGTTATGGGCAAGCATTTTATGTTTGCCCATATATTTGGTTATGCGGAGATATCTTAGCATATAAATAGAGCTGCAAAAATGTTCTTTGCATCTGTATTTATCTGCTGATATATCTCCCAAAAATATATTTAACAAAAGGAGATATGTGTAAATGTTCAGAACGTTTGAAACAATGCTTGCCGGACGTAAATTGGTGATAGAAACCGGTAAAATGTGCTGTCTGGCTAATGGAAGCTGTCTTGTTCGTTACGGCGATACCGCTGTTTTAGTAAATGCAACAGCATCACATTCGCCGCGTGAAGGCGTGGATTTCTTCCCGCTTTCAGTGGACTTTGAAGAAAAGCTCTATTCTGTCGGAAAAATACCCGGCGGATATATTAAGCGTGAGGGCAAACCCTCTGAAAAAGCAATCCTGACCTCAAGAGTTATCGACCGTCCTATCCGTCCGCTCTTCCCGGCTGATCTTAGAAACGATGTTTCTATTGTCGCTACCGTAATGTCGGTAGAACATGACAACTCGCCTGAAGTTGCAGCTATGATAGGTACATCTATTGCTCTGTCTATTTCTGATATTCCCTGGGCAGGTCCAATCGCAGGCGTATGGCTCGGGCTTGTAGACGGTAAGTACGTAATTAATCCTACTGTTGAAGAACGAGAAAAGTCACAAATGCATGTAACTGTTGCCGGCACAAAGGAAAAAATAATTATGATTGAGGCTGGTGCAAATGAAATAGCCGAAGATGTTATGCTCAATGGCATTAAATTTGCACACGAAACTATCAAAGAACTATGCGATTTCATACAAGGTATAAAAGACGAAATCGGAAAACCGAAGTTTTCATATGAACCGCACACAATTGACAGCGAGATTTGGGATGTTGTAAAAGAAACTTGCTACGATAAAATCAAATTTGCGCTTGATACAGATGATAAAAACATCCGCGATGCACGTATGGGCGAGATTGAAGATGAAATTATTGAGAACTTTTCTGAGCAGTTCCCGAACCTTGCAGCTGACCTTGGCGAGGTTCTTTACAAAATGCAAAAGGAAATTGTCAGAACCTGGCTTTATGAAGGAAAACGTGTTGACGGCAGAGGATTAGACGAAATACGTCCTCTGTCAGCAGAAGTAGATTTACTGCCGCGCACACACGGCTCAGGTCTTTTTACAAGAGGTCAAACACAAGTACTAACCGTTGCAACGCTTGCACCGCTTGCGGAAATGCAGCGTCTTGATGGAATTGATACAGAAGAATATAAACGTTATATGCATCATTATAATTTCCCGTCATACTCTGTCGGCGAAACCAAGCCGTCAAGAGGTCCGGGAAGACGCGAAATCGGTCATGGTGCTCTTGCTGAGCGTTCACTGGTTCCGGTTTTACCAAGCGAGGAAGAATTTCCATATGCTATTCGTACCGTTTCGGAGGTTCTTTCATCAAATGGCTCAACCTCACAAGGCTCCGTATGCGGCTCTACCCTTGCGTTGATGGCTGCCGGTGTTCCAATTAAAGCTCCTGTTGCAGGTATTTCCTGCGGACTTATAACTACCGATGAAGGCTTTACCACAATGGTAGATATTCAAGGTCTTGAAGATTTTTATGGCGAAATGGACTTTAAGGTTGCCGGAACAAAAAAAGGTATCACCTCGATCCAGGTAGATATTAAAAATGATGGTCTTACCTATGGAGTTATCGAAGAAGCATTCCGCAAAACAAGGATTGCAAGATGCCATATAATTGATGATGTACTTCTAAAAGCAATACCGGAAGTACGCGACCATCTTTCAGAGTATGCACCAAAAGTATTAACAATGCATATTGACACTGAAAAAATCCGCGACGTAATCGGTCAGGGCGGGAAAGTTATTCAAAAAATAGTTGCTGATACCGGCGCTAAAATTGATATTGATGACGATGGAACTATTTATATATTTGCAGTTGACCAGCACTCAGGCGATGCTGCACGCGAGGCAATTGAACTTATTGTCAAAGAGCCTGAAGTTGGAGAAATTTATACAGGTCCTGTAAAGACTATAACTGCTTTCGGCGCATTTGTTGAAATCCTCCCCGGCAAAGATGGACTCTGCCACATCTCTAAGCTTGCAAATCACAGGGTTGAAAAGGTAGAAGATGTTGTAAAAGAAGGCGAAATGCTCACAGTAAAAGTTATGGATATTGACCCAAAAACCGGAAAGATAAGCTTGTCACATAAAGACACATTACCGCGTGAGCCTCGAGAAAAGGCACCGCGCAATGAAGAAGAATAATAAATAAAAACCGGCATATCCCAAAGAGTTTTTTCTCTAAATGGGATATGCCAATTTTTCTTTTAAAGCCAATTCCATAGCTAATCAACTATACGCTAACCTAAAAATATAGTCATATGCGTTTAGTCAATATTATTAAAATTACTTTATCCAATAAAAAAAGCAGGCTGCTTGTTTTACATAAACAGCCTGTTTTTTAAGTTCGCATTTATTTAATCAAGAAGGTTTACAATAATGCCGCTTGCAGGCTTTGGAAAAACACAAATTGAACGCTCCGGCATTTTTTCTCCCTCGGTAACCACCTCGCGTATCTGTTCGGCTTTTACAGGGTTCATGCATATCATACACTGATGCGTTCCCTTTCTTAGTTCATTTATCCCTGCCGTTATACTCTTCACATATGTAACCCGCTCAATATATGCCTCCTCCTTGATATTAAAAATATCTTCAAGTATCAGCTTATTTAATACCGTTACATCAAGTCCTCTATAACTGTCCGACACATCCGGCAATATTTTCTCAAGGAATTTTTCATCAGTTAAGGTAAGCCGATAAAAATAATTTTTGCCCGTATATACAGCAAACCTATTTACGTGACGTGTTGTTGCTATTTGTTTCTTTATAGTATCCACCATTTCTCCTAATTCGGTATCAACTATAATTTTTTCTATTTTAAAATGGTCTTGCGCAGCAGACACGAAAAATTCTTCTTTAAACCCACGCGGAAATCTCAGGAGCCTATGGTACGGCACCTGCATAAGCCCGTCATCATACGCGTTCGTAAGAAGCGTCATTATATAATTGTAGTTTTCCTCACCGTTATGTTTCGGATTATTAGATGCACACTTTTTTTTATATTCAAGCGCTATTTCATATCTATTTTGTCCATCAATCAGGAAAAATGTATGATCATCAAGCAGATGACAAATATAATCAATTTCTTCCTTATCCGTAACAATCCATAACCGCTGCTCAGTACCATCATCTATCACACAGTAAAAGTCCGGTTTACGCTCTGAAAGTTTCTGCATATAATTTGTAAGTGGTTTTTCATTTTCTATATACATGCAGTTAATCATGCTTACATTTGCGCCAACAGAATCTATCAGCTTTGACCTGTCCGCCTTGTTTTTTGAAACAGACTCTTCGCATGGCATCACCGGTCCTTCTTCCATATCGCAAAGTTTCATCTGCACAACGAAACCGCGATTGGCATATGACACATGGTGGTATTCCAACTTCTGTTCATACATATATATTGCCGGTTTCTCATCTCTTACCAGCACTTCTTTTTCTATCCAGTCAGAAAGATATTTCGCCGCACGGGTATAGCAATTATCTGTTTCTGTATCGTCATCATACGATAATCCACGCATAACCCTGATTATATTATATTCATTAAGGCTATAAAGCTCATGCTTTTCATATTCCTCTATTGAATCATACGGAGGGGCCATTACCTTTCCAACGTTGCCTACCTTCTGTTCATTATACCTATATCCACGAAAAGGTCTGATAAGTGACACTTCTATATAACCCCCTATCTATTATTTGATTTTATAATAAACTATTTTTATATTTTCTTCAATTCGCATTTTGTTAAAACTTTAAAATTTTTTTTCACACATATGCCTAAATTTACGAAAACGTGAAAGACTAATATTGACCGTATAACGGTTATAACTTAAAAAGGAGGATATTTTATGTCACACATGGGCTTTTTTAAAGGTATGGCTGCCGGAATGATTATCGGCGCAGCAGCCACTATGCTTGTAGACCCGATCTCAGATCGTCAGCGTCATAGGCTGATGAAAAAAACTGAAGGTGTTTTTAGAAGCATTGGCGGTATGATTGATACAGCAGTAGGTATTTTTTCATAACCCACAAAAATCCTCCAATGAAAAATTTCATTGGAGGATTTTTACTTTTAAATTATATGTATTGCTACCTGATAAAACAGCGTTGATACTACCCACGCTATACCAAGCTGCATCAATACCGCCGTTAATGTAAATTTAAAAGAACCAGACTCACGTTTAATCGCTGCAATTGTTGCAACACATGGGACATATAATAGACAAAATAGCATCATTGAATAAGCATTTATTGCCGTAAATCCGGAATCGTTCAATATAGATGACAGCATGCTCATTCCCTCTGGCGCAGCAACATTAGATATTCCGTACAAAACCCCCATGCTTGACACAACTACCTCTTTTGCTGCGATACCCGAAAATAATGCAACCCCTATCTGCCAATATCCAAGCCCTGCCGGTGATAAAACCGGCGCGAAAAATCTGCCAACATATGCCGCAAAACTTGTTCCCATATCATGTGTAAGCCCGTTTGTATTAAAGTTCAGCAAAAACCATAATATAACTGAAGCTATAAAAATAGTCGTTCCTGCTTTTTGCAGATAATCAGAAATTTTTTCCCACACATATATAGCAATCGTCCTTTTACTTGGGGTTTTATATTCCGGCAATTCTATCAAAAGATCATTTTCGGTTTTTTTGCCGGTTTTTGAAAGAACAAATAAAACTGCAACAGCTGTAATTACTCCTATTACATACATAGAGTACGCCGCAATCATTGCATACTTTCCAAAAAACATATCAGAAAATAACACATACACAGGAAGTCTTGCGCTGCAAGACATAAACGGAGTTGCTAAAATAGTCCTCCTTCGGTCTTGGGGATCCTCTAATGCCCTGGATGCCATAACCGCAGGAACGCTGCATCCAAAACCGAGCAGCATCGGTATAAATGCACGACCCGATAATCCTATTGCACCCATTATTCCGTCCATTACATACGCCACTCTTGACATATAACCGCTATCCTCAAGAAATGCCAAAGCAAGAAACAATATGAAAATATTCGGCAAAAACGTTAATACTCCACCAACTCCGGAAATAATTCCGTCTGTCACAAGCGATATTACCATTTCACCCGCGCCTATATTTTCAAGCATATTCCCCGTTGCATTAGAGAACGCCTCTATCCAGCCCTCGAAAAAACCTTTTATCCAATCGCCTATGGTAAAGGTAAGGAAAAATACCAGAGCCATTATCAGGAAAAATACCGGCACACCAAAATACCTGTTCGTCAGTATCCTATCCGCACGGTCAGTTGCCGCACTCTTTCGCTCCTTATTTACCAAAACTTCAGAGATTATTTCACTTATAAAATCATACTTCTGATTTATTATCTCTGACTCTAAACTCTCGTCTGCAATTCCGGAAAGGTCAATCGGATACCTTTCCATTATCTCCCTGTCATGCTCTAAGAGCTTAATAGCATACCATCTAACATTATTTATATCGCGATATTTCTTCTCAAGCATAGATATTACTATATCTATTTTGTCTTCAATATCATCCGAATATACCATTACATATTCATCATGATGCTGGTGTATATGCGCTCCGACAGGATGATGATGCTCTTTTGGCACAGCTGGCTTATCATAATGGTGGGCAACTGCATGCATTAAAATATCCAAACCGCGTTTTTTTCTTGCTGATACCGGCACAACCGGTATCCCAAGCATCTCGGGCAGACGGTGCAAGTCTATTTCCATACCACGCTGTTCCACTATATCCATCATATTAAGCGCAAGCACCACCGGCTTACCAAGCTCAATCAACTGTAAGGTCAGATATAAGTTACGCTCAAGGCTTGATGCATCGGCAACATCAACAATAATATCCGCATCACCGTCTAAAAGATACTGCCTTGTAAGCTTTTCTTCCATAGTATAGCAGGTAAGCGAATATGTACCCGGCAAGTCCACAAGTTTATAGGAATTAGAATGATATTTCATCCGACCTTCCTTCTTTTCAACCGTTACGCCGGGCCAGTTTGCAACTTTTAGCCTTGCACCGGTATACGCGTTAAATAATGTCGTTTTCCCACAGTTGGGATTGCCTACAAATGCAACATTAATCTCATTCATATTTCTCAGTCCTTATACCCCTAACAAAACTGCGCCCCAATGCAACTCTAGTACCTCTTACTTTTATAATCATCGGTCCGCTCCGCTTTTTTTCAAGTACGCTCACCTTAGTACCCTTTGTCATACCCAGCATCTCAAGGCGTCTGGTTGTCTTTTCCTGCAAATTTATTTCCCTTATAATAACATTCTCACCCGGGTTTGCATCATACAATACCATTTTTTATCCCTTCTTTTTTACTTAAGCGTTTTAACCGATACCACTTCACCAAACAGTTGCACATACCCATTTAACACACCTATGGTTTCTCCAACACATATCTGTTTGCCTGAGCTTGCATAAAATCCGTCATCGGTTTCTGTTCCGCTTGTTTGAAGGGTTACTACAACATCATATCTGTTATCATACTCTTCGATTTTAAACAGTCCATCATTAGTCTGCACCAAAACATGCGCAGGTGATGTTTCAACATTAACTATTTCGCCCAGGGCATATCCTGTTTCTGCATCTTCAATATCTTTATAATTCTGATTTATTGCATTAACAGATAAATCACGGATATTCTCTATTCGCAAACTATATTCTATCATACAGTCACCACCACGTATAGATTGCGCCTTTTGCAGTTTTATCCCTACCGCAGCAACACACGCAATAAGAAGCAATATAACAAAAATATCTACTATACTGACTTTACCATTAATTTTTCCTTGCTCATCTATAAATTTCATAGTCATCTTCTCCTATTTTATGTCTGTCACTTCGGTAACATACCCACTGCCGGAAAAATGCTTTGTTACGACGCTTAAAAGTTTTCCAACAGCAACCTCTTCATCCTTATCGGTTTCTATCGTTACATATACCGTTTCGCGCTCCGGAATCAATGTAACAACCGCTTCTCCTGTTTCCCGGTCATAACTGTTTTTTTCAGCCGGAATAGTTCTTAC
>CALXUL010000043.1 GCA_944391635.1 uncultured Clostridia bacterium
CGGACTCATATTATAATTCCCATTCCACGCAAGTGCAGCGTCAAATATCAAAGTATAATACCCTGACGTCTGCATATTAAAATCCATCTGTATATACTGTTCACTGCCTACCCAGTTATATTGTACCACCTTACCGCCACTGGCATACTCGTTATTATTTATTCTTGACGTATCTAAAACAAAATCCTCTGCTTCAAGCATTCCGCCTGCTGCATCAATTGATTTTGTCACACTTTCAATTCGCACACAATCTAATATACTGAACGCCCCGTCATTATAAGTACCTCCACGCGATGGTATGCGAAGGGTTATACTATTATATCCTGCTTCAAGGTAAACGAGTTCATTGTATCTAATCTCTGCAACTTTAAATGTTTCGTCAACATACACGTTCTCTTTCTCTGTTCTTGTTGCATTGCTTGTGCTGAGCTTTATCTGCTCGCCATCTTTAACTTTAAAGTACAGAGGGCTCATTTCATATTTATCCCCCCATTCCAGCGCAGCATCAAATGTCAGTTCATAATAATCTGTCTTGGTTACAATAAAGTTCATTACTATCATCTGCTCAGAATGCCAGTTATATCTTACTACTTTTCCCCCGCTTGCATATTCATTTTCTTTTATTCTTTCCGCATCATCAACAAAATCTTCTACTTCAAGCGTTGCCTTATCTCCTATTATAGGAACATTATCGGTACCTTCAAGTCTGACACAGTCAATCACGCTAAACGCGCCGTCATTACTATATCTTTTTGGCATTCTGAGGGTAATCGTGTTAGTACCCTTATTAAGATATATCGGAGTATTTAATGTTATCTCTCTTACCTTAAAAGTGTTGTCAAGATATGTATTCGATTTTGCTGTTTCGGTTGCATTTCCTATATGTAACCAATTTTCTGATTGGTCATTAACCGCAAAATACAATGGGCTCATGTCGTAATTGCCATTCCATTCCAGCGCTGCATCAAACGTAATGGTATAATAATCCGGAATTTCAACATCAAAATTCATCTGTATGGTTGGTTCAAAGCTGTTGACCCAACTATACTGTACAACTTTACCGCCGCTAGCATATTGGTTTTCTTTTATTCTGGAAATGTCAGTAACAAAATCTTCTGCTTCAAGCAAAATTTCGCTCATATCAGCAGCATCGACAAACGTTGGTAAGGTTATGATTGAGAAACTCATCACACCGGCAATCACATAACTAATAATTGTTTCAAACAATTTCATATTTTTCTTCCTTTCTATATTACTCTTTTACTCCTCCTACATTTATGCCTCCCATTATCTGGTGTTGAAATAATAAAAATACTACAATTTGTGGAATCATCGAAAAAATTATCGCAAGCATTTGATAATCTATAGAGAAATTACCTGATTTCATTTTATAAATCTGAACACCGAGTACTGTTTTATCCTTGTCACTCAGAAGAATAAGCGGCCAGAAAAACTGTCCGATACCTCCGTTAAAAGTGAATATACCAACAACCGTAAATACCGGTATAGACAATGGCAGTATGATCCTAAAAAAGATTCTCAAAGTATCTGCTCCGTCAATTCTTCCTGCTTCAACAAGCGCATTTGATATTCCGTCAAAAAAATTTTTAAATAAAATAATATCAAATGCATTTACGGCCATAAGCCATAATGGCCAGTAAGTATTGAGCATATTAAAATTTCCTACCGGAAAGTTCTTAAACGTCATATAAACCGGTACAGTACGCACTGTTCCTGGCAGCAGCATAACCCAGAATAACACCACTAAAATCAACTTTGTTCCTATTGGTCTTATTTTGGAAAGAGAATATCCTGCGAAACCTGATATCACCATATCGAATAAAGCCATTCCGCCAGCCATTATAAATGTACTGAGATAGTATTTGTAAAACCGCATTTCCGTCCAAACTGTCAAAAGCTTTGAAATATTTATATGGTCCGGAAAAATCTTCACCGGAATACTGTACATTTCTTCTACTGTCTTAAACCCAGACAAGCAAACCCATATCACCGGAAACAGACAAATAAACACTCCTATAAAAATCAAGCATACAATAATTATCACATACCATACTTTATACTTGGTTTGTTTTACGTCGATATCCGTCAAAATTCCTTTATCCATTTGTTTTCTCATAATTTCTGCCTCCTATCCTATTCCTGTATTTTTTTATCCACATAGAAATAGAACAGCGTAAACAGCAGCAATATCAAAAACATTATTACGCCAAGCGCCATTGCAAACTGCGGTCTTACACTGACAAACGCGTATTTGTATACCTGTAAACCAAGCGACATTGAGGCGCCATTGGGACCTCCGTCCGTCATTTGCATCGGCTGATCAATAATGGAAAAAACCGCTATTATCTGCCTGATGAGAAACAGCAGCGATATTCCGCTGATATGTGGCAACGTTACCACTTTAAAACGTCGCCAGAATTTTGCTCCGTCTATTATCGCCGCCTCATATAATTCCCTGTTTACCCCCTGAAGCGCAGCAAAGTAGTATATTGCCGTAGCACCACAGCCCGTCCAGGTCATACTGATTACTATATATAATATAGTCCAATTTGAATCCTGAAGCCACACATATGGCTGTATACCAAACAAAGATAAAACAATATTTAACAACCCGCCTTCATTGGGAAGAAATATAAAATACCATAATAACGATACTGCTGCTCCTGGCAGAATACTTGGAAAATATATAAGAAATCTGAATGTGTTTCTTAAATGCACCGCTTCGTTTAAAAAGACTGCAATCAGTATAGGTAACGCATAACCTATCAGAATTGACCAGAATACATATTGTAAAGTATTTTGCAGATTCTTAAAAAATGCACTGTCCGATATTACTCGGCGATAATTCTCCAAACCAACAAAATCTTTTACTGTATATCCCTGCATATCAAAAAATGACCAGAACATACCTAAAACCTGTGGTCTGATTACCAAAAAATATATTACTAATACCGCTGGAATTAATAATAACCAACCACTTAAGTTTTTGCCTATTATACACTTCGCAGATGTTTTTTTCCACATAACCCGCTTGCTATTTAACATATCTACGCTGCATCCCCCTTATTTTTCATAGTCAAGAAAGTTTCGTTGAAAATCTGTTGCCGCCTTTTCAAGCAGACTTTTGCAATCGGCATCTTTGTTGTTCAAAACCTCCTGTATACACGAATCTAACAGGCTATACAAATCTTGAGCACATACGGGTTCTTCAACATGATATTCTATGTCTGTCTTATCATTATAGGACTTAACATGATTAATATTTATATTAATGTAATCCTTTTTAATCTGGTTTTTAAAATCAACGCTCTGTGCTTTTTCATTCCAAATACTAATGTCCTCAATACCTATAATCTCGCCTCGTTCTTTTTTTGCTTCAACATCGTCAATATATGCTTGTTTGCCTTCTTCTGTTATGTTAGGTGAAAATCCTAACAATTCTAACCATTTAAATGCCGCGTCAATCTGCTCGTCGGTTGCCCCGTTTGTAATAACAAAGAAGTCACCGCCCATTAAAGTAACATGTTTTGCAGGACCTGCCGGCATTTTTGCCATACCTACTGAATCTTTATTCATATTGTAAGTATTAGTAAGCATTGGAATCTGTCCCGGATGTGCAAAGGTCATTGCAGCCTCTCCGTTTGCTATCATCTTCATTAATTCACCGTTATTAATAATGGTATTTACAGGCATCACGCCGTCGTCCCATTTAAGACGTTTCAAATATTCAAGAGCTTGTGCAC
>CALXUL010000044.1 GCA_944391635.1 uncultured Clostridia bacterium
TTGCATCACTGTTAAAGCTTGACTCTGCCTTTATAACCGCTGCTACAAGGTATGGGTCAAGGTTAAATTCAGCCGCCGCAAAGGAGATTTCCATTTTATATGAAAAAGGGAAAATCTGCTTTAAAAGGCGCGTAAAATCACCACGCATGGCAAATATTGCAGCCGCACATAAAACCAGTACAAGGGTTATTTTAATAAATTTCTTCAAAAATCCGTTTCTCCTAACAGCTTATTTTCAAAAATTATCCGCTCGGCTTCTTTTCGGACATCTTTGCCGGAATTTTCAATAATATATCTGCACCGGCTGCGGTAAAACTCATCAGATGGCTGGCTTTGGAGTCTGAGCTTTGCTTTTTCGGCGCTTATCCCGTCCCGGAACATTATCCGGTCAATCTGTACGTCAAAAGGTGCGATAACACCGATTATAAAATCACACATCGCCTCAACAGGGCTTCCGATTATAACCGCGCCGTCAATTCCCACAGAAGGCGAGGGGCTGTTTTTGATAATAGAACAAATTTCGCTTTTTATATGCTTATGCGTAATTTCATTTAATATGCAAAGCTCTTTTTTGTCGGAAAAAACAATTTCCGCAAGCCGGCTGCGCACAAGATTTCCCGAACTGTCAAAAATATCCGCCCCGAAATGCTGTTTCAGCTCGCCGTATGCCGCACCTTCTGGAGATGTTACATAGTGCCCGATTGTATCGGCATCTATCACATCTATCCCGTAGCTGCGGAATATTCCGGAAATATAGCTTTTTCCGCTTCCGCTTGCGCCGGTTATGCCGAATACCGGTTTACTTACAGTCATACCACGACCTCCCGCTTGACATATCTACAACAAGCGGCACGCTCAAAGACACCGCATTTTCCATTTCTTGAGATAAAATAGACTTTACCTGTTCTTCTTCATTCTTTGGCGACTCGATTATAAGCTCATCGTGTACTTGAAGAATGAGCCGCGCCTTTAACCCCGACTCTTTAAGACGGCTATGCACCTTTACCATTGCAAGCTTTATTATATCCGCCGCGCTGCCCTGGATAGGTGTATTGAGGGCAACGCGCTCACCGAATTGGCGAGTACTGTAGTTTGGCGATTTAATCTCGGGAATATATCTTTTTCGGTTCATAATTGTAGTTACATACCCGTCATTTTTTGCCTGAGCTTTTATTCTTTCCATATAATCTCTTACACCGCTGTAATGCGAAAGATAACTGTTAATATAGTCGCGCGCTTCCTTTACGCTGGTTTTAAGCTCTTTTGCAAGCGAAAATTCGCCGATACCGTAAACAATTCCGAAATTGACAGATTTCGCGCTGCTGCGCTGCTCTTTTGTTACAGCCTCAAAGGGGATTTTAAGTACCTGAGCGGCGGTTTCGGTATGGATGTCCGCACCGGTTTTGAATGCATTTTTCATTTGCTCATCGTCCGCAATCGCCGCAAGCACGCGCAGCTCTATCTGCGAATAGTCGGCGTCTACCAAAACCATACCTTCCGGCGCTACAAACATTTTGCGAAGTTCTCTGCCAAGCTGGGTTCGGGTAGGGATATTCTGCATATTAGGCTCTGATGAGCTTATTCTTCCTGTTACCGTTACCGTCTGGTTAAAGACAGAATGTATCCGTCCGTCGTCAGGGGATATTACCTGATAAAGCCCGTCGCAGTAGGTGGATTTCAGCTTTGCGTTTTGGCGGTATTCGAGTATCTTTTCGATAACCGGATGTTTGCCGCTTAAATTTTCCAAAACCTCAGCTCCTGTCGCATATCCGGTTTTGGTTTTTTTGGCAGGCTTTAAGCCCAGACGCTCAAAGAGGATTTCACCGAGCTGTTTTGGGGAATTGATATTGAAAGTTTCGCCGCAAAGCGAATATATTTCTTCTGTAAGCTCGTCTATCCTCCGCCCCAGCATTTCGCCAAACTCGGAAAGCCTGTCCTTGTCAATATACATTCCTGCCGCCTGCATATCTGCCAAAACGGTGACCAGCGGCAGTTCTACGTCATAATAAAGCGACTCCTGACCGGCGTCTTTTAGCTGATTTTTTGTCAGCTCATAAAGCGGAAAGATTAACAGCGCCTGTGTTATAAAATCTTCTGCATCAGAGGAATCATCATCAAAAATAGAAATCTGTGAGCTTTTATTGTCGCTTGTGGGGTCGCAGCCAAAATATTCAAGGCAGAGCGCGCCTATGCTGTAAGCTGTTCGTGCCGGGTTTATCAGATATGCCGCTATTGCAAGGTCATAGCAAAGACCTTTTACAGGTGTTGTGCCGTAAAGGCATACGAGCGCGTCCTTAATATTAAAGCCGTATTTTTTGATTTCGGGATTACTCAAAACCGAAATAAGGCAGTCGGGAACAGGGCAAAGAAATTCTCCCCCAATATAAAACCCCTCTGAGCCTATGGCGGCGCCGATGCCGCATATTATGCCGTTTGCCGTATTAAATATCAGCGAAACCTTTTTTGCTGTATTAATTTTATCACAAAGGCTATTTAGCTCATCCGAAGTTTTTATAACCGTTTTGACTGCATTCTCAATAGGGTTTTTCGCATTATCAGATGCTGCCGTATCGTTTTTAGAAAAGTTAAGGCGCTTTATTATACTCGAAAGACCGAGTCTTGAAAGTATGGAATAAAGTTCCGTGCTTTCGTTAATAGCGGGTTTTGCGCTGTTAATATCAAAATCAATGGGAACATTTTTGTCAATTGTTGCAAGCTTTTTTGAAAGGTCTGCCGAAGCCTTGCCCTCGCTAAGCTTTTTTAACTGTGCTCCGGTCAGCTCGTCTAAATGTTCATACAGATTTTCGACAGATTTGTATTTTGCAATCAGGGCAAGCGCGGTTTTTTCGCCGATTCCGCTGACACCGGGGATATTGTCGGATGGGTCGCCCATAAGCGCCTTTACGTCGATGAATTCTTCCGGTGTTACGCCGTAGCGCTCAAAGACTTCTTTGGGCGTATATTCCTGGGTATCGGTTACGCCGGAGCGGGTGGTGGTTAAAAGGATTGTGGTATAGTCTCCTGCAAGCTGCAGGTCGTCCTTGTCGCCGGTTGCAATAAGACACTGCACCTGTTTTTCTTCACATATCCGCGATACAGTACCTATTATATCGTCCGCCTCAAAGCCCTCTTTTTCAAGCCGCAGTATCCCTGCTGCATCCAAAATCTCCTTTACAATCGGCATCTGAACGGCAAGGTCGTCCGGCATAGGCTTTCTTTGCGCTTTGTAGCCGTCATACATTTTGTGACGAAAAGTCGGTGATTTAAGGTCAAAGGCGGCGACTATATGGTCGGGGTTATAGTCGGCGATTATTTTTAACAGCGTCATTAAAAACCCATATACCGCATTGGTTGGAGTTTTATCCGGCGCGCTTAAAAACCGCACGGCGTAGAATGCGCGGTTTATCAGACTGTTTGCGTCTATAATCAGCAATTTTTCCATAACAAAAACCTCTCTATATGTTTTGAATCTGCCAGTCGATAGGCTTACGATATAAGGCTTTCAGGATATTGTTTGTTTCAGCAAAATGACCGCAGCCGAAAAATCCGCGGGATGCGGACAGGGGGCTTG
>CALXUL010000045.1 GCA_944391635.1 uncultured Clostridia bacterium
TTCTGCATTAGTGTTGATGGCATTCTTACAATCTATCATATCCTCATAATGCTTTCGGAATATGTCAATATTTGCATTAGGTGTCATTATTCTGCCTCCTGTGCCAATTCGTTTGGGGTTTTACCAAAGACGATCCTTGCATTGTCAACAAGGATATAAAAGCCCTGAAAAGTCTTATTATCAACCGTAATTTCCTTGTTTTTAAGCTCACCTTCGATAAAGATTTCATCATTCTGCTTGAAGTGTCTTGCAATAAATTCTGCTACACCGTTCCAAGCCGTAATATCAACAAAGGTAGTACGGTCTTTGCCCTGATATATCATAATACGGTTGTTAAGAACAAGTTTATCGCCTTTTTCTGTTGTTACAGTATGTGTTTTTACCTCGTTTAACAGTTTTCCAAGTTCAATAATCATATATAAATGCTCCTTTCAGAACCTTGTTCCGATTTGGAACAAGGTCATATTTCTAAATCTTCTTCGTCCTCGTTATTGAGAACGGGGATATTGACTTTCACGGAATCTATAAGACTATAGACCGTTTCATTGCTTCTGCCGATAGTTTCGTTAAACTGCTTTTGCAAAACAAGAGCATTTGCGATTTCCGCACTTTCAACCTCATCTGCAATTAAAATCGTTTTGACATTATTTTCAATCTTGCTTCCAAATCCGTTTAAGAGCATAGAACACTCTCCGGCTGCAAGAGACATTTTATAAAAATCCGCCGTTGTTTCACCAAGAGTTTTACCTGTTGCAAAGCATTTACTTACAGGGTTTTTGCTCCGGTCATAATAGTGCAGCCGTATATCAAGATAAATACCTTCGCTGTTTCCGAAATCTACAGAGCAGATTGCCTCTGAAAAATCAGGCATTTTATCATCTTCAATGGAATAATCCATAATAAAATACTCGTCAGGCAAAAGTCCTGCGCTTTCAAGCTTGTCTTTTAGCTCATCAAACACATCTTGACGAGTGCGCATATCCAATTTGCGTATTCTGCCTTTTTCGTCAGGTTCACTCCATATGCCGCAGTCAATCGTTTTCTTATAATCCATAATTACAGTCCTTTCTTCAAGAGGTAGTCCCGTCATCATCATACATTGAGCCGTTTATGGTTATGGTTTCGGGAATAGACTTGCAAAACTCTATACCATTGACGCCACCGCCATATACATATATTTCAAAGCTATGTAAAGCCGGGCTTTCAGCCGTTCCGGGCAAAGCCACATCTGTAAAAATGGTTTTTGAACCATTTACCGAAATGGGATTCGCTGCCGTGACAAATGCTGAATTTGTTGCATTAGATGATACCTTTTCTAAAGCCACAACATTACCTTGAGCCCCCAATATATTTGTAACGGTATAGCCGGTTCTGACCTCTGCTTTTGTAGGGGGCTGAGGTGTTTTGTCGGGTGTTCTGCCAAAGCCCCAATTACTGCAACCGCCTGTATTTGATACAAGGGTGGTTGAGATTGACGCAGAAACATCAACAGAGAATCCATATCCACTTTTTAATGTTTTGGGCGAAACACTATGAATTGTTGTCATAGCCGTTTCGTAAATAAAACTGTGATTGCAAGTGTAGGTATGATAGCCGTGCCGACTGCAAGGCTTTTTAATTGTGTGAGAATCCGTTTCAGTCCAACGGATTGACGAATCACAGCTTGTAGAGTTTTCTATCGGCAAGTCGGGATTTTCAGGTTCTTCTGCATCACATTCGGGTTCATCAGGTTTATCTTCCATCTTTCCGCCACGATAGAATGACAGAGTGATTGGGTAATCAAAATGTACCGCAACTGCTCCGGCATTGGAAAATGTGTTGTAGCCGATAGCAATATTATTACTGCTCATCCAGTCGAATGTACCGTTTTCACGGTCTACATATATATTCAGATTTGATACCAAATGCCCCTTATTATTTGCTATATGTGAGGGGTGTATAACACCTTCTGCGCCTACATCATATACATTGTCAGGGTTAAAATATCCGTTTCCGGCGCCGACAGATTTTCCGCTTTTAGTCCACATAGCGTATCGGTTATATCCGTAGGGAGCGACAACAAAGGGTATCTGCTTTGACAGACCGCTTACAAAGCTGTTGTATTTATATTCTGTGCTGAAATTAAATTTGGGGTATGCCTTAAATACAAGATGATTATTCTCGTATTTGAAGGTAAACCCCTTATTCAACGAAAAGATTTCATTTAGCGGTATGCCGTTTGCACTAAGCACAACATCAACGTTATATCCGTCATTTAAAACCGATATAATCTCCTGCGGCAATGGTAGCTTAAACTCCATAACGGCATTGACCGCATCTGCAAGCTCGTCAGGATCATCGAAAACCTGACTGTCATATATGCGTACAAAGTTATTACCCCAATAACCACCGGAATAATGCCATAATTCAACAACAAAGGTGTTTTTAACGGACATAAGCAAGTCATCATCACTCACATTATCTTGAGTAACAACGGCTTGCCATTCGTCCCATGCGTTGCTTTTTGCGTACACTGCGCTTGTGCCAAAGATTGTAGATAAAATAAAAAGGAGAGCGAGTAAT
>CALXUL010000046.1 GCA_944391635.1 uncultured Clostridia bacterium
TTTATTTTCGCATCTGCAGACGCTGTCCTTTTCATTTTTCTCAAATACCAAAGTGGGACAGATTATGGGCAGGATTTCATCGGATTTGTTTGATATAACCGAATTTGCGCACCACGGCCCGGAGGAAATATTTATTGTAGGACTAAAATTCATTATTTCATTTATAATACTTGCGAATATAAGCCTACCGCTTACGGCGATTATATTTGTGATTATACCTATAATGCTGTTTTGTGCGCTTAGCTGGAGAAATAAACAGCGCGAGGCGTTTAAAATGCAAAGGTATCAGGTCGGAGAACTGAACGCACAGGTGGAGGATAGCCTTTTGGGAATACGTGTGGTAAAGTCCTTTGCGAATGAAAAACTTGAAATGGAAAAATTCGGCGAGGGCAACGGGTTGTTTTTGAAAGCTAAAAAACTCGGCTACAGGTATATGGCAGCATTCCAGTCTACAACGCGTTTTTTTGACGGGCTTATGTACATAACAGCGGTTGCGGCAGGCGGGATATTTATTATCCATGGTAAAATCAATGCGGCAGACCTTGTGGCATATCTTTTGTATATATCGACGCTCTTGTCATCAATCAAAACAATTGTGGATTTTAACGAGCAGTTTCAGCGCGGAATGACAGGTATTGAAAGATTTCTTGAAATAATGGACACAAAACCGGAGATTACGGATAAACCGGACGCGGTCAGTGTGACCGGTTTTAAAGGTGCTATTGAACTGAAAAATGTGGGATTTAAATATCCGGACGATGATAATTTTGTACTGAGAAATATTAATCTGAAGGTTGCCGCAGGCGAGAGTATTGCGCTGGTCGGACCGTCGGGCGGCGGAAAAACTACGCTGTGTAATCTTCTGCCGCGGTTTTATGAAGTGACAGAGGGCGAAATTCTGATTGACGGTATTAATATTAATGATATGAAAATTCGTGACCTTAGAAGAAATATAGGCGTTGTAATGCAGGATGTATATATGTTTTCGGGCAGGATACGTGATAATATAGAATATGGAAAGCCGGGGGCGAGCCTTGAGGAGATAATCGAGGCGGCAAAGCGTGCCGGGGCAGACGAATTTATAAGACGCTTGCCGGACGGGTATGACACGTACGTAGGCGAACGCGGAGTAAAGCTTTCGGGCGGACAGAAACAGCGTATTTCAATAGCACGAGTATTTTTGAAAAATCCGCCTATACTTATTCTTGATGAGGCAACCTCTGCGCTTGATAATGAAAGTGAAAGAATTGTACAGGACTCCTTGGATGCTTTGGCAAAGGGCAGGACGGTGTTTACTATTGCGCATAGGCTTACAACCATTAAAAATGCAGATAACATACTTGTTCTGACCGAAAACGGTATCGAGGAAAGCGGTACACATAAGGAACTTATAGAAAAGAAAGGCATTTATTATTACCTTTATAATATATGAAATAAAAAACCGCTAAAAAAGTATATTACTTTTCCGGCGGTTTTTTGGATATTGAAAGAAAAGCCCGCCACAGTGGCGGGCATATTTTTACGGGTCGAGATGGTTTAAATCTCTTGGGAACAGACTTGCCTGACGGATGTTTTGTAGATTAAGAAGCTTCATAACAATTCTTTCAAGTCCTATTCCGAGTCCGCCGTGAGGAGGCATACCGTAGCGGAAGAGATCCATATAACTGCCTACGTCCTCTGGATTCATATTATAACGCTTCATTTTAGCAAGAAGTTCGTTATAGTCATGGATACGCTGACCTCCGGTTGTTATTTCAAGCCCGCGGAAGAGCAGGTCAAAGCTTTCGGCAAGCTTGGGATCATCTGCGGAATCCTTTGCGTAGAACGGACGCTTTAAGCCCGGGAATTTTTCAACAAAGATAAATTCACTTCCCAGCTCTTTTGCGGCATAATCACATAAATTCACCTCATCCTGCGGGTCAAGGTCAAATTGGTTGTGTGATTTTCCCAGTATATCAAGCGCCTCAAAAAAAGTAACTATCGGAATAGATGTTATTTTAGGAAGCTTTGCTTCACAGATTTTGAGTTCATTTTCATAGTGTTCCGAAAGATATGAAACAACGTATTTTAGCATAGCAGTTTCCATAGCCATCACATCGCCCATATCACGGATAAAGCCCATCTCAAAGTCAAGACCTATATATTCGTTAAGATGGCGCGTAGAGTTATGCTTTTCGGCACGGAATACGGGTCCGATTTCAAAAACACGGTCAAAGAACGCAACACAGGTTTGTTTATAGAACTGAGGGCTTTGTGCAAGGTATGCGTCCTCGTCAAAGTATTTGAGTTTAAACAGGTTTGCGCCGCCCTCTGCGCCGGCAGCAACGATTTTAGGCGTGTGAATTTCGGTAAAACCGTTATTAATCATAAATTCACGAAATCCTCCGCAAACCCCTTCACTTATCTTAAATACGGCGCGCTCGCGGGGGTTTCTGAGAGCCACACTTCTGTACTGCATACTTGTTTCTATCGGACAGCCTATGCGGCGGTCGGATACGTGAAGCGGATACTGCGCCTCAGGCGTTGACAAAACTGTAAAATCAAGAAGCGTTATCTCTAAGCCATAAACTGCGCGCGGCTCTTCCTTTACTTCGCCAACTATGCGGATATACGTGCCTTCGCTGATTTGCGATATATCAGATGCGCATACACCGGGCGTATACACCGACTGGAATATATAATTTCCGGTACGCAGTATAACAAAAGCAAAACCGCTCATACTCCTTATTTTATGCACACAAGCGCCGAACGCTGTCTTTTTGCCGATAGTGCCCTTAAGAGATTCGGGAGTTACTTCGGCAATCAAGTCCTTGCCGTTAGTTTTTTTCATATTATATCAGCCTTTCAATCATTGATTTTCTTCATAAGAATATCTTTTGCGAGCTTGGGGTTTGCGCCCTTGCCGGCAAAACGGATTACCTGACCCATAAGGAACCCGAACACTTTCTGGTTGCCGGATTTGTAGCTTTCAACACTGTCCTGATTTTCTGCTATAACTTTGTCAACAATAGCTTCAAGCTCTCCGGTATCATTTGACATGATGAGATTCTGCTCTTTTGCGATTGTTTCAGGGTCCTTGCCCGACTCGAACATTGTCCTTAAAATATCCTTTGCGGCATTCTTGGAAATTACGCCGTCATCGCTCATTTTAACAAGTGCTGCGAGGTTCTCGGGTGAGAACTTCAAATCCTCGGCGCTAAGTCCGCTGTCGTTTAAGCAACGGTTCAGCTCTACGAGCATCAGGTTTGAAACCTGCTTGTAGCTTGGATATATTTTAACTGCTGCGTCATAAAAATCCGAAAACGCCTTGTTTGCAATTATTAGCCCTGCATCTTCTGCCGGAAGAGAATATTCTTCTGTGTATCTTTTAAAGCGCATGTTAGGCATCTCGGGCATAGACCGGCGTATTTCGTCGAGTTCTTCATCCGAAATATATACAGGCGGAATATCGGGTTCGGGAAAATAGCGGTAGTCGTGAGCTTCTTCTTTGGAACGAAGAGCCTTTGTATCGCCGTGGTTATCGTTAAAACGGCGTGTTTCCTGAACTACCGTGCCGCCCTTATCAAGAATCTCGGACTGGCGGCTTATTTCATATTCGATTGCCCTGCCTATTGCCTTAACTGAATTAAGGTTCTTGATTTCCGCACGGGTTCCGAACTCTGATGAGCCTTCGGGCATAATTGAAATATTAACGTCAACTCTTAAAGACCCCTGTTCCATACGTGAATCGCAGACGCCTGCATATTTAAGCCTTAACGCAATTTCTTCAACAAACCGCTGCACCTGTTCTACTGTTCTAAAATCAGGCTCGGTTACTATTTCTATAAGCGGCACACCGCAGCGGTTATAGTCAGCCATCGATATGCCTTCGTAATCGTCATGGACAAGCTTTCCGGCGTCCTCTTCAATGTGTATGCGGTTAATGCGAATATCTGTATCGCATACACGAATATGCCCGTTTGTACAAATAGGGTATTGAAACTGAGTTATCTGATAAGCTTTCGGAAGGTCGGGGTAAAAGTAATTTTTTCTGTCAAATGCAGAATAATTGTTGACTGTACATTCAAGGGCGAACCCTGCGCGTGCAGCAAGCATAACTGCGCCCTGGTTTACAACCGGAAGTGTACCGGGCATACCGGAACATCTGGGACATACCCTGTCGTTTTGCGCGCCTCCAAACTCATTGGCACAGCCGCAGAATACTTTTGAATTAGTCAGCATTTCCGCATGAATTTCAAGTCCGATAACAGGAACGTATCTCATCTTTTTACCTCCCGTCTTTCAAAGCTTTTCTCGTACGCATCACAAAGTGAAACAATCTGTGCCTCGTCAAATGCACGGCCGACAAGACTCATTCCGATAGGCATGTTGTCCGAACCGTATCCGCATGGCGTTGAGATTGCAGGAAGCCCTGCAATATTTACGGTAACAGTGCAGATGTCGGCAAGATACATTTTAACCGGATCGTTTTCCTGCTGCCCTATTTTATATGCCGTAGTCGGAGCGGTAGGAGTCAGTATAACATCGCACTTGTCGAAGATGTCGGCATATTCGCCGATAATTTTTTTCCTTATACGCGAAGCGTTATTATAGTAAGCATCGTAATATCCGCTGCAAAGCGCATAGTTGCCGAGAAGGATTCGCCTTTTTACCTCATCGCCGAAACCTTCGCTGCGTGTTTTCTTAATCAGTTCATTGTAGGAGTCTGCGTCCTTTGTACGGTAGCCGTATTTAATACCATCAAAACGCGACAGGTTAGATGCGGCTTCTGCTGAAGAAATCAGATAATAAGCAGATACAGCATATTTAAGACTTGGCATAGAAACCTCTATCAGTTCACAGCCGGAGTCTTTGTAGAAGTTTGCCGCGTTCATAACCGACTCGCGTACCTCGCTGCTTATGCCCTCTCCGAAAAATTCTTTAGGAAGCCCTATTTTTCTTCCCTTTAAGCTTTCGCCGATTCTCGAGGTATAGTTTCCCTTTGCAAGATATGAGCTTGTCCCGTCGCTCGGGTCCTTGCCGTGTATTACATCAAGAACAAGCGCACAGTCCTCAGCACAGTCGCCTACTACGCCTATCTGGTCAAGACCTGATGCAAATGCGATAAGCCCGTATCTTGATACAGCGCCGTAAGTGGGTTTTAAGCCTGTTACGCCGCAGAAAGCTGCCGGCTGTCTTACCGAACCGCCGGTATCCGAGCCCAGTGCAGCCGCACAAAAACCTGCCGCAACCGATGCGCAGGCTCCGCCTGATGAGCCTCCGGTTACGCGCGTGGTATCAAACGGGTTATGCACGCCGCCGAAATATGAAGTCTGTGAGCTTCCACCCATAGCAAATTCGTCCATGTTGGTTTTGCCGAGCATTACAGCGCCGGCGGCGTTTAGTTTTTCCATAACAGTTGCGTCGTATACCGGCACAAAATCTTCAAGTATTTTAGATGCACAGGTGGTTTTTACGCCTTTTGTGCAAATATTGTCCTTAATTGACAGCGGAATACCGCAAAGTATATCATCACATCCTGAGTCAATGCGCTTTTGCGCTTCTTCCGCCTGTTTAACCGCGCCGTCATAGCAAACGGTTATATAGCTGTTAATTTCGGGATCTGATGCTTTGATTTTTTCAAGATAACTCTTACAAAGCTCTGCGGCGCTGATTTCGTGTGCGGCGAGCTTTTTGTGTAATTCTTTAATAGCCATTTAGCCGATTCCTTTCTGCCGCAAAAAAGCGGCGTTTTTTATCAATCAAACAACCTTCGGTACAACAAAAGCGTTGTCTTTTACTGCTTTTGCGTTTTCAAGGATTTTTTCAGTATCAAAAGATTCTCTTGCTGTGTCTTTTCGCAGTATAGTATACTCTATCGTGTGCAGTTTTATAGTTTCATGTTTGTTGTTTTTTTTTTTTACTTTTT